>JAIULY010000001.1 GCA_022565875.1 Schleiferiaceae bacterium
CTTTGCTACAGCTCAAAATCCATTGGAGCGCGCCCGACAGCGGGCCGAGAATCGCACGCAGGAAAATGTCAACCAAAAGGTAGACCGAACGGTGGATGACGCCATCGATAATCTCTTTGGACGGAAAAAGAAAAAGCCCTCCAATAAAAAGCAAGAAGCTCCAGATGAATTAAATCCTTATGACGAAGCACATGAGTCATCTGGTTTTTCTAGCATGTTGGAGAGTATGCTCGGTGGCGGAGAGTGGACACCTTATGAAAATCCAAAGTCATTTAGCTATGCTATGGAAGTTACCACAACCAAGAAGAACGGAAAATCAGAATCTTTAACGGTGGAAGTTGCGGTGCTGTCATCCCAAGTTGGTATTGTCACCAAGCAGGAAGGTAGTAAGGAACAATCGCGTTTGATTTTGAATACACAAGATGGCAAAACGACCATTATTAGTACGGACAATAAAGGAAAATCAGAAGGGTATCGTATAAGGATGCCTAATATTTCCGGATTAGGAGCTCCAGAAGCCGAAAATGAGTCCGACAATCCCAGTATAACTGTAAAAAGGACAGGTGAGAAAAAATCTATTGATGGTTATCAATGCGAAAAGATTATTGTGACCAACCCAGAGGATGATATCAACATGGTCGCGTGGGTAACAAATGATATTCAGCTCAGCATGATGGATATCATGCAACCGTTGTTAGGTATCGTTGGAGGCGGCCAGATGGTCAGTCTCCCAAAAGCAACCACGCAACCACAGGATATCGATGGCTTCATTATCCTGGCTACCCAAACCGATAAAAAAGGTGTAGAAACGGAAATCCATTATCGCCAAATTCGCTTGGGCGCCCAAACCGACGCCTCTCTTTTGGATGTAAGCGATGTTGAGGTCCAAGATTTAGGTAGGTAAAGCAACACATCACCGCATTCATAAAATAAATCATTATGTTAAACAGAGAATTTTGTGATTAACGTCAAAAGGGGGTTTTTCAAAGGATTTTATGGATCAGGGCTAAAGCCTTGTTTTTGCGCGTTTCAAAATCTCCAGAAATCAAATGAAAAGGAACTTGAGCAGCTCGTATTTCTTTGATATACAATTTTTTTAAAATTTGACGGTCATTAGGGTTTTCTCGCAAGGGGTCGGGCTCCCATGGGATGTCGGTATCGCAGAGTAAATAATAGTCTGGAAGATTTTCTTGGAGGAGTTTTGCGATTCTTGGGTCTAAATAATTGAATTTAAATTCACTCCATATTTTTATAGTCAAAAGATCCGTATCGCAAAGCACTACGGGAAACCCTGCTGAGAATGCGTTATTTTGCAGCTGACCGAGAGCTATCTCATATAGGTCCTCTTTTTTGTAGTTGCCAGCTCGCGCTTCGAGGTAGGCTCTTGCATATTCTTTGGAAAAAGGGCAATCCAAACTCTCGGCCAAAGACTTTATGAGCCTAGATTTACCAGTAGATTCTGGACCTGTAATCACTATTTTTTTTGGGTGTCGCATTAGGCGTTTGTCCATTCTAAGTAACCAGCAATGGCAATTCCGACATAAACCAGCATGAGACCGGCGGTTAAATAAAGTTTTCTACTCGCGTAAAGCCATATGGCAAATGCATTGATCACGATAAAATATATCCAATTTGCAGGAATTAAGTTGATCATTAACAATGTTGCTCCCATGCTAAAGATTGTAGTAAAACTGTCGAGATACGGTCGGACTTGAGAGGTTAGCTTTTTCAGGCTAAACCCCAATGCCATTGAAAGCACGGATAAAATACAAATAAAAATAATGTGCTCTATGGTAGTTATTTCCATGGTTGAGTTTTGATTTTCATTGAAAAACACCCAACCATAAATTGCCGTGCCCAAATAAAACAGGTGCAATCCCGCTTCTGCAAATATTCGTTTTTGAATACAAAGTCCAGTGAAAACTAGGGAGGAAACAATGGCAAAACTCCAGCTAAACCACAGCTTATTGACCAAGCTCATAGAGTAACTCAGACCCATTAGAACAGCAAGAGCCTCCCAAAGAACCGTTTTTTGCCGCAAATATGACAAAAGGTTAGGCAAGGTTGCCTTTTAGTATTTTCAAAACAAAAGTAGCTTTACCTTCATTTTGATAGGAAACGGCGATTTCAGACTTGAGTACATCCATCAAATCATCTAACGAGCCGAATAGTTGCGTAGATAGTGTGTTGGTACGGACTTCAATTGTAGGGTGCTCATGGAGGCGATCTATAAAATTTTGAATAGGGTCTAGGTATTCGCTATTCAATGGGTACATGCTGATTTCTATGCTAGCTTCCATGATTTTTGTTATTTTAGAAGTTGTTAATTGCTGCTGCAATGGTACCAAGTAATTCAGGATTTTGTTCAAAAGCATTGCCAACGACAATGATATCTGCTCCGGCAAGGGCTACATTATGGGCTTCTTCAGGCGTTTTAATGCCGCCACCCACAATTAGCGGTAGTGTTGTTTCCTTTTTAATGGCAGTTATGGTTTCAACTGGAGGATGATTTAGTGCTCCGGAGCCAGCGTCTAAGTATAAATATTTCATACCCAGCATTTCCGCAGCTAATGCGGTACAAGCAGCAATGGCTGGTTTGTTTGCGGGTAGTGGTTGGCTGCCACTCATGTAAATGGCAGTTGTGGTATTGCCGCCATCAATCAACATGTATGCTGTGGGCAATACTTCAAGTCCAGCACGCTTTACCATTGGGGCCGCCAAAATTTGCTGCCCGATAAGCAGTTCGGGGTTGCGACTAGACACCAAAGATAAAAACAAAATGCCATCAGCGGCCGCAGAAACCTGTTGCACGCTACCGGGGAAAAGAATAATGGGGATTGTGGTGAGGCTCTTTAAAAGGCCAATTTGACGATCCAGTTCAAAACTTGTGAGTAAACTTCCGCCAAAAAAGATCAAGCCCACTTGATGCTGTTGCATTTGAGCTACAAAAGAAGGGAGCGCCAGCTCATCGATTTTATCGGGGTCAAGCAATACGGCAAGCTGCTTTTTGTTGCTGCTAACCCTTTGATTGATGCCGTTTTGGATACTGCTTTTCATGGTGCTTGTTACAGTTTGCAAACCTAGTTAAATCTATGCGTATGAGCAATAGTAAACCAGAAGCCTTCATAAAGTTATTGCCCAACGGCAACAACTAATGTTTGATTTTGCCACTCTTGATAGAATAGCTTTACATTTATTGCGGCAATTTCAGCTATGGCTCCTGTAAAATAGCCTGTGTTTTTGGAGAAGTCAGGTTCGAAGATGCGCAAGTGATTTTTAAAATCGATACCGCCATGACCGTAAAATTTGTACAGCGCCTCCTTTGCCCCCCAAATGATTTGCAAATCGCGATTTGTTTTTGCAAACTTTTCTTCTTCGGGATGCAAGAATTTGTGTTTTACTTTTTGTAAAAGTTCGGGCCGCGATGCTTCTAAATCGATACCAATGGGTTTGTATACCGACCGTCCACAAGCTGCAAACTGCGAGTTATGGCTAAAAGAGAGGAAAGACCCATCGGTAAGTAAGGGTTTTTTGCCTTCATAGTAGACCGTGCTTTCGGGGTAAATAATGTCTAACGCAGCTCTTGAAGCCAAGTGTTCTATGCGCTTTTGCGGATGGGTTATTTCAGCTAACCGCTTTTTAAACGCATCACCTGTCTGAAAAAATTGAAACACCGCTTCGTCTGTTTCAGTGATTTCCCAAACGACAACAGCGACATTTTCAAAAGGTTTTAGATGTTTTATTGCTGGCACGAAAACAGTTTTAGGATGAAAAGGTTAAGTTCTTATATTTGCAAACGATTATTTATAACCTTAAAAATCATTAGTTAATGAATACGGATGTAGCAAATTACATTCCCTACAAAGTAAAGGATATTTCCTTAGCCGAATGGGGTCGTAGAGAAATTGAATTGGCGGAAGCGGAAATGCCTGGTCTAATGGCAATCCGCGAGGAGTACGGTCCCTCACAACCATTGAAAGGTGCTCGCATTGCTGGGTGCTTACACATGACGATTCAAACAGCTGTTTTAATTGAAACACTGACTGCACTAGGAGCAGATGTTACATGGTCTTCTTGTAATATCTTTTCAACTCAAGACCACGCCGCAGCCGCTATCGCTGCCGCTGGAGTTCCAGTATATGCTTGGAAGGGCATGACAGAGGAGGAGTTTGATTGGTGTATTGAGCAGACCTTGTTTTTTGGAGAAGAGCGCGCACCATTGAACTTGATTCTAGATGATGGTGGCGATTTGACAAACATGGTTTTAGATCGTTACCCACAACTCGTGTCAGAAATCCGTGGATTGTCTGAAGAAACGACTACGGGTGTACATCGTTTGTACGAGCGTATGGCAAAAGGCACTTTACCGATGCCAGCCATCAACGTAAATGATTCTGTTACCAAGTCTAAGTTTGACAACAAATACGGCTGTAAAGAGTCTGCTGTAGATGCTATTCGCAGAGCAACGGATGTCATGATTGCTGGTAAAGTAGCGGTTGTTGCTGGATATGGTGACGTCGGAAAAGGGACTGCGGCATCTTTAAGCGGTGCTGGTGCTCGCGTAATTGTTACAGAAATAGACCCGATATGTGCGCTTCAAGCGGCTATGGATGGCTATGAAGTAAAGCGCATGACCAATGCTATTCCAAGAGCAGATATTATTGTAACGGCTACGGGAAACAAAGACATCATCACGGCTGAGCACTTTGAATTGATGAAAGACAAGACCATAGTTTGTAACATTGGCCACTTTGACAATGAGATAGACGTTGCTTGGTTGAAGAAAAATCACGGGCAAACGCGTGTTGAAATCAAGCCACAAGTGGATAAATACACCATCAATGGCAACGACATTTTACTACTAGCCGAGGGCCGACTGGTAAATTTGGGTTGTGCTACAGGGCATCCTTCTTTTGTAATGTCTAATTCATTCTCGAACCAAGTGCTTGCGCAATTGGAATTGTGGAACAATGGTGACAATTATAAGAATGAGGTATACACATTGCCAAAACATCTCGACGAGAAAGTTGCGGCATTCCATTTAGCCAAAATTGGAGTAGAGCTTGAAGTATTGCGCAAAGATCAAGCGGACTACATCGGGGTGAAAGTAGAAGGGCCATTCAAGCCAGAATACTATCGCTATTAATAAATTCGGTAGTTTTAAAACGAAGAAAGGCGGCATTTCGGAAACGGAATGCCGCTTTTGTTTTGTTAATTTCGGATGTGAATTACACCATTTACAAACGAAGTGCGATAAAAAAACAGCGGGGGAGTTTCCGTATTGTCGATGGGGCCGCCGTCAAAAACGTTATATTGATGCTGATCACAGCCACATGTTACCGTAAAATCATCGTTTTCCACATCCAAAAATCCGCAGTCATCGTCGAAGTGAATGGGGCACCCGCGGTCGTACGCAATGAAATCATTGACGTCTTGGTTGAAGAATCTGCGGTATAAAATGATGCCTCGGAAGCCTGCATCGAGGTAAACCCAGCCTCCAATGGTGGTTAAATTGAAGTATGCAGGGTTATTAATTATGATATATTCATCCACGAAAACGTTGGGATACAGGCCATAATCAGGTCGTCGGCACCCATCCATCACAACAATGGCAAAAACAAGTGCAAAAAAAATTGGATTTATTTTCAAAATGTTATTGTTTTGTGGCTTCAAAGTTAATTACAAAAAAAGACATCTGTAGTTAAAAGCAAAACTTAAAACACATGTTTTTTAGGTGCGTTAAAAAAATAACGCATTTTATTGAAAATAATTTGTGTCGTATTTGATTTTTTAATTACATTTAACCCCTTGTTAAAATTTGTTAAGATTTAACAGAAACGCTTTATGGTTAAACATTTATTCACGCTGTTATTGGTCGGTTTCACAGCCTTTGCGTTTGCGCAGCAGCGGCCCGGTTCTATTCGGGGTAAGGTCACTGATAAAAAATCCGGTGAGTCTATCCCATTCGCTAGTGTAATTGTTAAGTTCGGTGAAAGTGTCGTTACGGCAAGAGACTCTGACTTTGACGGCGATTATAACGTCAACCCCGTCGAGCCCGGAAAATACACTGTTGAGGCAGTGCTTATGGGTTATCAGACGGTTACTTTCGTTGATGTTGTGGTCCGTCCAGGAGCTCCAACAACATTGAATTTTCAAATGTCAGATGAAAATACGACCCTTGAGGAGGTAATCATTTGGTCTGTTCCTTTAATCGATGGTAGCAAAACATCTACCATCAAAACTCAGGAAGACATCGTGAACATGCCGGTGCGTGATATCAACTCTATTGCTTCTCAAGCAGCTGGGGTGTATTCTGCGGATGAAGGGCAAGCTACATTTGTGAGAGGGGGTAGAAGCAATACTACCACTTATTTCGTTGATGGGGTAAAAGTTCGTGGTCCTTTAAATATTCCACGGGCAGCCATTGCACAAACAGAAATCATTACAGGTGGTCTGCCCGCTATATATGGCGACGCAACAGGTGGTGTTATTAATACCACTACTAGAGGTCCATCCTCTACATTTTTTGCTTCTGGAGAATACTTAACATCATCTCCATTTGACCAATATCACTACAACTTAGGAGCCCTTACTATGGGTGGTCCTTTATATAAGAATAAAAAGAAAGAAACCATTGTGGGCTTCCTTTTGGCTTCTGAGTTTCAGTATGAGAACGATCCATTTCCTTCTGCGATTCCTGTAATGCGTGTTAAAGAATCTTCATTGCAGCAATTGCAACAAAACCCGATTCGCCCAGTGGCGGTGGGTAATGCGGCATTGCGTGCAGCTGAATTTTTAACAAACGATGATTTAGAGGAAGTTCCCGCTCGATTGAATGTGGCGCGTCGTCAAGTTCGTTTGACGGGTAATGTGAATATCAAAACAGGCGAACGTTCTAACATGGTTGTAGGTGGTCGCTTCAACTTTAGTGATGGCAACAACGGAAGTTTCACAAACTCTTTGATGAATTGGGAAAACAACGCAGCCACTAGAAGAACAGACTGGGCTGTTTTTGCGAGATACCAACAATCTTTTGGGCCAAAATCTAATTCGGAAACAACAACTAGCTCGTTGATTTCAAACGCTTTCCTTACCTTCATGGTCGATTACACTCGCAACACTGGAAACCAATGGGATGGCAGACATAGAGATGATATTTTCGCTTACGGTCACGTCGGTCGCTTTGCTACCCAACAACAGCGTTTTTATGGCTTCGGCCAAGACAGTGCAACCGGCACTACTGCATGGAGACAATTACTATGGCAAGATGTAGGTGTTGATTTTACACCAGGCCCAAACAATCCTGTTTTAGCCAACTATACGACCACCTTCTTCAATTTGGTCGAAGACGGTCGTTTGAACAGTCAAACAAGAAACTGGGAGGACATCATTCAAGGTGGAGGACTTGTCAATGGATTTGGCCCACCTAGTGCTTACGGTTTGTGGGGGAATGTCGGTGCCATTCAAACGGGTTTCCAAGACTTTAGAAATAGTCAGTTCCGCGTTACAGGTTCTGTTACATTTGATATCAAGAGTCACTCTTTGATTGCGGGCTTTGAATATGAAAGACGTGTAGATAGATTTTTTAGTCTAAATGCTAGTCCATTGTGGACACACATGCGTCAGCTTCAAAACGATCACATCCGTGAGATCGACTTTAGCCAGCCTCAGTTTGTATTTGTCGATGGTGTTTTCCAAGATACTATTAACTATCCTAGATTATTTGATGGTGAGCGCCCAAGAACATTTGATAGAAACACGCGCATCAAATTAGGTTTAGATCCGGATGGATTAGATTGGTTGGACATCGACCGATTGGATCCTTCATTCTTCTCTCTAGATATGTTCTCTGCAAATGAATTGTTGAATATCGGTGGTACCCAATTTGTAAATTACTATGGATACGACTATGCCGGAAACATTTCATCGCGTCGCCCTTCTTTGGAAGATTTCTTTTCTAGACGAGATGCCAATGGCAACTTGACAAGAGAAGTGAGTCCTTTTGAGCCTATTTACGTAGCGGGATATATTCAAGATCAATTCGCATTTGAAGATTTGTTCTTCAATGTAGGTGTGCGTTTGGATTATTTCGACGCCAACCAACCGGTCTTGCGCGATCCATTTGTGTTATTCCCCACACGTACTGCGGGAGACTTAGCGGGCACGCCACTCGCAGGAATTGAAGTTCCTGAGAATATCGGCGATGACTATGTGGTATATGTTAATGACATTGAAAACCCAACAAGTATTGTTGGTTATAGAAGTGGTATCAATTGGTATAACAGTGAAGGTGCATTGGAGCCAAATCCAAGAAACATCGCTAATGCTTCCAATGGTATCAAGCCTTATCTTGTAGATCCTAACGCGGAGTTGAGTGCGGCCTCTTTTAGAGAATACGATCCACAGGTGACATTGAGTCCAAGGGTGTCATTCCAGTTCCCCATTAGTGATAATGCGATGTTCTTTGCACATTATGACCTTTTATTTCAGCGTCCTGATGCTGGGTTGAACTTATTCAACCCCGTCAACTACTTGCAGTTAGCAAACAGAAATGCGTCTCCTATTTATCCAAATCCAGATTTGTTGCCACAGAAGACAACCGATTATGAATTGGGTTTCCAACAAGTTTTGACGACAAACTCTGCATTGAAAATAAGCGCTTTTTATCGTGAAATGCGTGATATGATGCAGGTACAAGCGATGATTGAAGCTTACCCAATTACTTATCTTACCTATGGTAACTTAGACTATGGTACCGTAAAAGGTTTCACGTTGGAGTATGATTTGCGTCGTACGAAGAACATTCGAATCAACGCCAACTACACCTTGCAATTTGCTGATGGTACAGGTTCTGGTCCGAACACAGGAGCAAACCTTGCGCGTTCTGGACAACCGAACTTGCGTTATATATTGCCTTTGACTTTCGACACCCGTCACCAGTTGACAGCTACTGTAGACTATCGTTTTGGTGGTGGATTAAAATACCAAGGTCCCGAAGGTAAAATTAGAAAAGTGTTGGAAAATGCAGGAGTTTGGATTCAAGCAAACGCCAATTCTGGAACACCTTTCTCACGTCGTCAGTTTGCATATGAATTAACGCGTGATGCGGGTTCTGTGCCTTTGGATGGACAAATCAACGGATCGCGTTTGCCTTGGCAGTTTAGATTAGATGCTTCTGCAAACAAAATTTGGGACTTCAAGTACGGTGGTAATAAGGACAAAAATGGAAACTTTGAGTTATTCTTTACAGTTACGAACGTATTGAATACCTTGAACATATTGGGAGCATTCCCATTCACAGGATCTGCCTTTGATGATGGCTACTTGACCTCACCCCAAGGTCGTAACCAAGTCAGTTTTCAAACTGACGCACAGGCCTACGCCGATTTGTATAACATCGCGATGTTGAACCCTGGTCGTTTTACATTACCGAGAAGAATGCGTATCGGAGTACGAGTAAATCTATAATCACATAGACTAAAACAAAACGTTTAAAAAAGCACAGTTATGAAAGAAGCAATTCGTTTCTTTATTTTCTTGACCTTGTTGGGCTCTCTTCCCCTCCAAGCTCGGGAGACTGAAGGGCTGGATGTAAACCAGTCAAACAAAAAATCAAAAGCTCACAAGACACTGAACGAGTTATGTCAACCGTCACGTGCCTCTGCTGAGTTGGATATTAACAACATACGCACTACCATTCACGGTGGCGGTGATATGTGGTGGGACTTAGTAAGTGTACCTCGTTATGAGGTTCCCAAAGGTTCAGGACGTCATTCCATGTTTGCCGGAGCACTCTGGCTTGGCGGCGTTGATGAGGGTAACCAGCTTAAGTTGGCCGCTCAAACGTATCGTCAACGCGGTAATGATTTCTGGACTGGTCCACTAACCACAGATGGTACAGCTAGTGTCACGCTGGAAGTTTGTGAGCGCTATGACCAACATTGGTTGATTTTGCGCCAAGAGGTAGAATTACACCGCGCTTGGTTAATCTGTAAAGATGACCCAGATTGTGATGAATCTGTGGAATACGAGGGTTATGTTATCCCTAGAAGTATTCTTACTTGGCCGGGTAATGGCGCAGACGCCGAATTGGATTATATGCTTGCTCCCTTTATCGATCAAAATGGTGATGGTATTTATGACCCAGAATTCGATTACCCTGCCTATGATTTGGATAATGTTTTCGACTGTCGGTTGAAAGAAACCGATTTAATTTACGGCGACCAAACATTGTGGTGGGTGTACAACGATAGAGGTAATATCCACACTCAAACAACAGGTGGTGCGCTAGGTTTTGAGATTCGTGCACAGGCATTCTCATTTGCTACAAACGATGAGTTGAATAACATGACCTTCAACAACTTCCGTATCCTTAACAAATCTACTTTCCGGTTAACAGACACCTACTTTGGAAGTTGGTTTGATTCAGATTTAGGTGATCCAAGAGATGACCTTACTGGTTGTGATATCCCTAGAGGTTTGGGGTATGTTTACAATGCAAACCCCTTCGATGCAGGCCCTTTTGGCTACGGTAATTTTCCACCAGCTATTGGTGTCGACTTTTTTCAAGGACCTTTTGCAGATTACTTTGACGGTAGAGATAACGATAGAGACGGATGTATAGATGCTGTTCGTGATTTGAACACTGGTATTTGTATACCAGAAGATCCAGCGACAGGTGTAAACGAACGAATCATTATGAGTGGTTACATGTACTACATGAATGGAGCTGGCAATATCTTAGGAGACCCCGTTAACGCTGTTGAATATTACAACTTTTTGCGTTCAAAATGGAGAAACGGCAGCGACTTAATTATTGATAACCCATCAGGCCCTGGTAATAATGCAAACGGAAATGGTTTCGTGGCGAGTGGTATTGGTGAGGTAACATTATTCGCATTTCCTGGAGTTTCTTTTGACACAACCGGTGTTACAGCACCAACTGAGCCTGCTGGACTAGGATGGTACGAATCACCCGAAAACATGGCGGATAAACGAGGTTTGCACTGTGCTGGTCCATTTTCTTTGGCACCTGGAGCACTTAACTTTATTACTACAGGAACAGTTTGGGCTAGGAATTTGCAAAATGATGAGTTGTTTGCATCTGTGGAGCGTTTGATTTTCGCCGATGATAAAGCACAGTCTTTGTTCGATAACTGTTTCCAAGTTCTCAATGGTCCAGATGCACCAGATATGGAAATTGTAGAGTTGAATCGTGAGTTGATAATCAATTTATCCTACGGCCCTACATCCAACAATATCGGTTTGAGCTACAGAGAGGAGGACATCACCATTCCCACACCTGATGGAAAGACCAGACAGCAGATGCGTGATTCCATACCTGATTATTTTGATTATGTGTTTGAAGGATTTCAAGTTTTCCAATTGCGCAACGCCAATGTTTCTATTGGGGATTTGTACGATCCATCTCAGGCCCGCTTAATAGCTCAATGTGATATCCGCAACAACATCACACAGTTGATTAACTGGGATATTGATCCTAATTTGAATCAATTGGTTCCAAAGGATATGACTATACAGGCAAATAACAATGGTATTAGAACCTCCTTCAGAGTTTTGGAAGATCAGTTTAGCACAGGGTTGAATCGTAACTTGATTAATCAGAAAGATTACTTCTTTACCGTTGTTGCTTATGCTCAAAATCAATTTATTCCTTTTGATCCTGCCCAAGCTCCTGATGGTCAGCGTGTGCCATTTTTAGCAGGCAGAAGAAATATTAGAACTTACACAGGATTACCTCACATTAGTGACCCAAAGAATGGAGGAACTATTGTGAATGCTAACCACGGTGATAGGCCACAAATCACTTTATTAGATGGTATTGGAAATGGGGCTAATTTTACCGATTTCACACAAGAAACGGAAGATTCCATTGTTACTTCCTTCAAGGCTAACAATCCCGTTTATCAAATTAACAGAGGGCCTATTGATTTGAAAGTTGTAGATCCCTTAGGAGTACCCCCAGGTGATTTCCTTTTCCGTTTCACAGGAGTTAGTGGAAATGATGGTTGGGAAATTAAAGATTTAGATGGTAACACTATTGCTGAATCTGGAACAACGCTGAATGTGTTTAATGAAGAATTGATTCCAGCTTTAGGTATGTCGGTTTCGTTGAACCAAACCACCCCTCCTGGAAGTGATGTAGAAGGCGCTCGGAACAATGGTTTTGTTGGCGCAGAACTTATCTTCCTTGATGAAAGTGAACGTTGGTTAGATTTTATCCGAGATAGAGACGACTATACGCCCTACAACTGGGTACTTGCGGGTTCAAATTCGAACAATGCGGCTGGAACAGCTGCTCGCATTTACACAGACTACGCTGGAGACGGACAAGGTGTGTTTGGTAATATCCTCGGTGGTGCTTGGGCTCCATTTGGCTATACAAGTCAAATTAGAAGATCCAACGAAGTATTGAACACCGGAGAAACCCCGATTTGGGGTATGGGACCCTCACCGTCGGGTGCTAATCGTGCTTTCCAAGCTCAGGTTTATGCCAGTCGCATGCATAGTGTTGATGTCGTATTTACCCCAGATCACACCAAATGGACACGTGTGCCTGTGTTAGAAATGCAAGACAATCCGACGCTTGCTGAGGGTGGTGCTCCAATATTTACTTTACGTAGACATCACGGTTGGTCTAAAGATGCTAATGGCACGTTGATTCCAGATCCAGACAACCCCGGTTGGTCTTATTTCCCTGGCTATGCCATTGATTTGGAAACAGGTGAACGTTTGAATATGGCCTTTGGTGAAAACTCTTGGATGGCAAGAGATCGCGGTAACGACTGCTTGTGGAATCCAACGGCTCGTGAGCAGTATTTCCCAGCGGATGCCGTACAAGGAGGATTTAGTTTCGCAGGACAGCATTACATATATGTTTTCCATCCAGATGTAAATCGTTTCCCCGGACAACCGATGCCTTACCAAGGGGACCGCCCAGAGGACAATCCTTTTTACGATCAAATCAAAGCATTAGAGCAACAACAAAATAGCCGTTTGTTTTGGGCTAGTGCTATGTGGGTTTCCATTCCTAAAATGGCGCCAAAATTCACTAACATGAATCCCTACACCGAAATGCCTACCGAGGCTCGTGTCAAGCTTAGAGTAGCACGACCCTATGCTAATAGTGTTAGAGACAGCAGTAACTTTGGCAATCCATACTATCAATTTAGTTTGAATGAATTGGCTCCAAAGACTCGTCGTTCTGATGTTGGAAAAGAGGCTTTGAGTTTAATTAAGGCAGTTCCGAATCCTTACTACGGCATTAGTGCTTATGAAGCATCACAGTTGGACAACAATGTTAAGATAACCAACTTGCCACAGCGCTGTGATATATCTATCTTTAGTACGAACGGCACATTGATTCGTCGAATCCGCAAGGACAACAGCATGAGCTTTGCCATGTGGGATTTGAGAAATGATTATAACGTGCCCATTGCTAGTGGTATCTATATCATTCATGTCGATGCATTTGATTTAGGTGAACATGTCATCAAATGGATGGGAGCTATGCGTCCTGTTGACTTGAATGCATTCTAATTAGACAAACAACAAGATAAACCACTGACAAGCGATTTGTTTGTCAGTGGTTTTTAAAACACAAAGTCAATTGACTTTAAACTTTAATTACTTACAGATGAAGAGAAGTCTAAAAACTGTCTTGTTAACCGCTTTAGCGTTTGGAACCACCGTTTCCTCCTTTGCGGGAAATCCTCAAAGAGCGGGATCTGCGGGAGCTACAGAGTTGTTGATCAATCCGTGGGCAAGAAGTTCTGGGATGGCCAACTCCAACATCGCTGGTATTACTGGCGTTGAGTCTAGCTTCTTGAATATAGCAGGTATTGCTCATGTTGAGAAAACCGAGGTTAATTTCACGAATACTCAGTGGTTAGTTGGTACGGGAATCTCCATAAATGCTTTTGGACTCAATCAAAGCGTTGGTAACAATGGCGTTTTAGGTCTTACCGTTCAGGCATTTGATTATGGAGACATACCTGTTACCACAGAAAGTTCACCTGAAGGAACAGGAGCTACAGTAAGTCCATCAACCATTGTATTAGGTTTTGCTTACGCACAACGCTTTACACAAAGTATTTTTGGTGGGGTAAACATTAAGGTTCTCAATAGTAATATCACCAATATTAGTGCAACCGGCTTGTGTTTTGATGCAGGGGTTCAGTATCATACTGGTGCCCAAAAAGAGTGGAAGTTCGGTATTTCGTTGCGCAATGTTGGTCCAGCGATATCGTATGGTGGAGACGGAATGGATCTCTTGTTGCCAGTGCCTCAAGAGGGTTATGTTCAAACTTTTTCTAGTCGTTCTGCCGCTTTTGAAATTCCCGCTGCTTTGAGTTTGGGTGGTAGTTATGACTGGTACATGATTCCCGGTTCAAAAGACCGTTTGACCTTTGCCGCTTCGTTTACGTCAAATTCATTTGAAAAAGATTTATTTCACTTCGGACTAGAATATGCTGCGTTGAATGAGCAGTTTGCCGTAAGAGCAGGTTACACAGCAACAGATGATCGTTTTGATAACATGGCTACAAGCGCCATTGACGGCTTCGCTGCTGGTTTTAGTGTAGCAGCACCTTTAGGCAAAGAATCAGCATCTAAAGTTGCTTTAGATTTCTCCTATCGCAACACACGCGTTTTCAATGGGATTTACACTGTTGGCGCAAGGATTACACTTTAAGCGCATGGTCGTTTATACTTTTTGCTGCCTGAGCTGAGTAAATTTTTTTTGAGTACTTTTGCATTACAAGGGACCACATACGTGGTCTCCTTTTTTTTATTCAAAAACCCACGAACTATGTCAAACGTTTCATATTATACCCCAGAAGGTTTCGAAAACCTAAAGCGCGAATTAGAACATATGAAGGCTATAGAAAGGCCCAGCATTTCTAAGCAAATAGCCGAGGCGCGCGACAAGGGCGATCTTTCCGAGAATGCCGAATATGATGCCGCAAAAGAGGCGCAAGGACTTTTAGAATTAAAAATTTCTAAATTGGAAGAGCTGCTTTCTAATGCGCGAATTATTGATGAATCCAAGTTAGACACTTCTAAAGTTTTGGTTCTTTCAAAAGTCAAGATTGCAAATATAAGCAACGGAGCTGTAATGAATTACACCTTGGTTAGCGAGAAAGAAGCCGATTTGAAGTCAGGAAAGATTAGTGTTAATTCGCCTATAGGAAAGGGGCTTCTTGGAAAAAAAGTTGGTGACACGGTTGACGTTGTCATTCCAAGTGGCACTATTCAATTCGAAATTCTTGAAATATCAAGATAATGGCGTCTATCTTTACCAAAATCAGCCATAGAGAGTTGCCCGGGTATATTGTAGCTGAGGATGCAGTAGCTATAGCGTTTTTAGATGTATTTCCATTGGCAAAGGGTCATGTGCTTGTAGTTCCAAAACAGGAAGTCGACAATCTTTTTGATTTGGATGACGTCACGTATGCTCATCTCATGGGTTTTGCCAAAAAAGTGGCTAACGGCATGCGTGCTGTCTTGCCCTGTGAGCGCGTTGGTGTGGCCGTTATTGGCCTAGAAGTGCCGCACGCCCACATACACCTTATCCCGATAAATAATGTATCAGATATCGATTTCTCGAGACCAAAACTAAAGTTTTCGGTTGGTGAAATGGAGGAGGTGGCTAATTGTATCCGGCAAAGTTTTGCTTAACAGCAGGTTTGGTTTATCTACCTGTTTCTAATATTTATTATTGCTTGTTTAATATAAATTTAACGTGGCCACATTTGAAAATGAACTATGGATTATTTTGTTGTAGGCGCTCAGAAATCAGCTACAACTTGGTTGTATGTGGCCCTCGGTAAGCAATATTCTTTTCAACAACTGCCCATAAAAGAATTGCATTTTTGGGATGCTTTGCAGGTAAATTTCTCTAGAGAAAGGCGACTGCCTCACAAGCGACTTTACAACCGATTTCAAAGTATTTTTTTTTGGGAGACTATTTGGGAAGCGGTAAAGTCGCGGAAATACAATTGGTTTTCTCTTAAATTTTATAGTCACTATTTATTTAGAACGTACGATGTAAATTGGTACTTAGGTTTTCAAGAACTTACAAAGCAAAAGCTCGTTGGAGACTTTACCCCTGCCTATGCGTTTTTAAAACGTGATACTATTTCTTTAATGCAATCAAAATTTCCCAAGGCAAAAGTTTTTTTTATAGTTCGAGACCCAATTGAACGGCTTTGGAGCCAATGGCGGATGTATGTTCGCGTTCGTGGGAATGGTGACGTAAAGGAATATACCAAAACTGTTCAAGACTTTTCCGCATTCCAACAATTTTTTCAGAAGGAAGGTTTGGATAAACGTTGTGATTACCATTCCACAATAATCAATTATAGTAAGTGCTATGGCAATCAATTTTACATGGGCTTTTATGACGATATTTTAACTGACCCTCACGGTTTCCTTAACGAAATCTGTGGAATATTAACTGCGCAAGCAAATATTGAAACTGTTCAGGCACTTCCTCTTAAAGTCAATGATTCTTTTTATGTCCCAATTCCGGATGAAACGAATACTTACTTAAAAGAGCAATTAGAAAAACAGTATCTTTGGCTGAGCGAAACTTTTGACGGTCATCCAGCCTTGTGGTACCAAAGACGGTATGGTGTACAGTACGACCTTAAGCCTATTAGGGATTACTCGTATTTCATAAAGCCATCAGAATATCTTCTTAATATTTGAGGGTAGACTACAAATGGCAAGGTTTATTTTTCCATTAAAGAAGCGACTAAAACCAATCATATAGTTGTGAGACGAAAGAAGGTATTGATTATAACGACGAATATTGTTAGATGGGGTGGCAGTGAAGAGTTGTGGGCGGATGTAGCAAATGAACTTCTCGAGCAAGGCCAGGAGGTGATGATTTCAGTGTTCATGCACGCCGATTTGCATCCAAAAATTTTGAAACTCCTTGAAAAAGGAGCCCAACTTCACAAACGACCTTTTCCTTCATACTTCAAAGAGCAGCGGTTTACAGGGCGTGCACTTGCAGAACTTAAACGGCGCACCGGTTTAGATAATACAGGTGTTGATTGGCTCAAGGTTTTAAAGTTTAAGCCCCAATCTGTTTTGATTTCCAGTGGTGAGACATTTGACTATGCGATTTCTGACCAATCATTTCTTGTCAAGTATTGTGTTGACAAGGGGATTCCATTCTACCTCATTTCTCAGTTCAATTGGGAGCACGACATGGATATTTCAGAATCTTTTAGAACATCACGCAGGAAATTAGTAAACTTATCCTCAGGTAACTTTTTTGTATCTGTTCGTAACTTCACAACAGCGCGGCGCCAGATTGCTGCCCAAATTCCCAATGCTCGAATTATTTCCAACCCGATACATATAAACCTTGACAAGGGTTTACCTTACCCAAAATCAGATATTCCGAAAATTGCCGTTGTCGCGCGATATCAGTCTTTTATCAAAGGGCAAGACCTACTTCTGGAGGCCTTGTCTTCAAGTGTTTTCTCGGATCAACCTTTTGAAGTGTCATTGTTTGGGTCCGGCAATGACGAAAATTATTTTAAAGAGTTGATAAAATTTTATAACCTTGAGGCCAACGTTAGTGTTGCTGGTTCAGTGGAGGATGTCTCAAATGTTTGGCGAACGCATCAATTTTTTGTTCTTCCAAGTCGAGCTGAAGGCACTTCTTTAGCCATGCTTGAAGCAATGGCTTGTGGTAGAACAGGCCTTGTAACGCAAGCTGGAGATAGTGCATTATGGATGATGAAAAATGGATTCTTTGCTGAAAACAACACGAAAGAAGCACTCCAAAAAACATTATTGAAAGCGTTTTCAGCATTTTCTGCTTGGGAGAAAATGGGTATGGGATGTCGCGAAGTTATACTTAAAAATCATCTTCCAAATCAAGCAAAACAGCTAGCCGATCTTTTGGTTGGAACGTTGGCAATCAAAAGCGTTGGATATGATCCTAAGGAATTTTTGGAATTGTTTGAGTAACGAGTTTACACCAAATTCAGTCTTTTTTTTGGAAATGGATTGCGTGATCGGCAATGGAAGCAAATACTTTATCGTGACTGATGATAATTATGGTCGGCTTATTGGGAAGACTTCTTAACGCATTCACGAGATTCTTTACAGTTTCAGTATCTAGATGATTTATAGGTTCATCCAATATCAAAAATTCGGGGTTTCCTAGCAATGCCCTTGCAATAGCCAATCGTTGGCGTTCTCCACCGGAGAGTTGCACTTCATTTTCTCCGAGATGAAAGTCATATCCTCCTGGAAGATTTTCAATAAACTCGTGTGCCTGTACCCTTCTACAAACAGCCTTAATAGCGTTTTTAGAAATTTTCCCCAAACCATAAGTGAGGTTGTTATAAATGGAGTCGGGGAAAAAAATTGGGTGTTGCGATACGACTCCTATTTTTGGCCTGAGTTGCTCGAAACTCACTTGTTCATGGGGGGTACTGCCATAGTATAAGTTGCCTGAAGAAGGGTTGTAGTATCCCATTAGTAAGCGCATCAGAGTAGATTTGCCTGATCCATTCGGTCCATAAATAAGAGTCACCTTGCTTGGTGGAATTTCGAAATCTAAACTTGAAAACACTTGGTTTTCATCATAAGAAAAGCTCAGATTTACAGCTTTAACACCTTCTTTTAATGAAGCTGTTATCGTGTTTGAGTTAACATGTGGTCTTTGGATGAACAAAGGTTCTAGGTTATTTAATGAATTATTTATTTCCAATAATTGAATCGTGTCACTCGCTGTATTATTCAACTTAGTACTTAATATGTTGGTTAGGAAAATAAATCCCACAAGGTTTCCAATAGTTAGTTTACCATTGATAATTAAAATGGCCCCGACAATTAAAACGACAGTGAAAAGCAATCGCGAGAGAAGATTTTGGGTAAAATTTATTTGCAAATGGGATCTCTTTTTTTCGTCACTACTAGACTTTAGAATGCTTTGATAATGGTTGTGATTTTTTTTTTCGAGTTGGTAAGTGTTCTTTAAAAAAATCAATTCTAAAGCATCAAAGGCAATGGCTAAATATTTCGCGTAGCGTTCTAGCGATTTTCTAAAAATATCAATCCTGTTTTCTAAAGTAAATGCTTGAATTCGATTGACACCAATAGCTATTGGTAAGAAAACCGACACAATAAGAAATAGTTGCCAGCTTATAAGAAGCATCACTAAAAATATACCAAATGCTCCTACTATGCTAGGAATTAACCGGGTTGAAAAGAGACTTAGTTGCTCTTGGAATCGTTGATTTTCTAAGGGAATTCTCGCCTGAAGTGTTTTCAGGTCTAAGTCCTGTAATTCATTAAATGACAGGGTTAAAATACTTGAATACAAAGCATTGAAATACTTTTGAAGTCCGGCGGTGGTGATTTTGTGCAGGTGCAGCTTTAGGAAATTGGACAATAGATTGGAAAATAGTGTTATGGAAAGGATAATTGCTCCATTTAGAATTACCAAGTTTATATTGGCTTGGGGTATACCCATGTCAAGAATACCTCTCAGCAAAAATAAAATAGGAACAAATGTAAATCCCAATATACTAAGAACAAAAATAGAGAATAAAACCTTTTTGATTTGACCTTGGAGTATAAATCGAAAGAGCCTCTTCCAGGAAAACAGATTAATAGTTGGTTTTTGCACAGGCTTGTTTGTGATTTTTTATGATTTAAAAAATTAATAGTTATTAAATCTCCCGTAACATGAAAGTTAGCTGTGATTTTTGCACTATTTATTTTGGCTGTGAAAGTAAATATTATTTATTTGATTTGCACAATGGAATATAGGGAAGGGCTAAGCATAATTATGCCTGTAAAGCAAAATGATGAGACCTATCTTAGATGTTTGAGTGCCTTGCGCACCATACCCAATCTAGAATACGAGGTAGTTGTTGTTTTTGATCGGTGGTTTGATGCGCGACATTCATTTCCTCAAGAGCGCTATCGTTTTTTTGAATACAGCAATGGATCAGGGCCTGCTGCTGCAAGAAATTTTGGCGTAGATCAATCGCGCTTTGCGCATCTTTGTTTTTTGGACTCTGATGTATTGGCAACGCCTGAAACTATTCAAGCCGCTTATAGGTACCTTAAGGGTCAAAATTGGTCAGGATTGGTTGGTGCTTACGACGCCGAACCCGCTGAAAAGTCTCCTATTTCAATGTTCAGAAATTTGCTGCACCATTATCACCACACGCAAAACGCAGGCGTTACTGGTGTTTTTTGGGGTGCGTTTAGTATTGTTGAAAAAAGGGCTATTGTAGAAGTTGAAGGGTTTGACGAGACTTATCAAACAGCATCTATTGAGGATGTTTCTTTAGGTGCAAAACTTTCCAAAAAGGGCTTTAAAGTAGTTTTGTGTCCCCAGTTTCAGGTGAAGCACCTAAAGAAGTGGACCCTGAAAACCATGGTTTATACCGATATTTTTTTGAGGGCAAAGCCATGGATTATTTTTTCTTTTGGAAAGAAGGCCATTAAAAATGAATTGAACACTTCAACAAGAGAATTGGCCTGTGCTTTACTGGGGCAATTTGCACTACTTGCGCTTTTTTATTCGTGGTATTTGACATTTTTTTTCTTTTTAATGCAAATTATTCTTCAAATTCGGTGGTATAAGCTGCTCATACAGAAAATCTCCGGGGTCCATATAATTTTATATTTCGTTTATCATCAGGTGTACTACATTAGCGCTGCCACAGGAGCTTTCTTAGGGTTGATAAAAGTGGGAAAGAGAACTATATTATGAAAAAACAAACTATTGCCATTATAGGAGCTGGGCCAGCAGGCCTTACTGCGGCATATGAGTTGTCAAAAAACGAGAATTACCGTGTAGTGGTCTTAGAAAGTTCTGCGCAAGTTGGAGGGATTTCTAGAACGATTAATTTCAAAGGGAATTTAATTGATATAGGGGGGCATCGTTTTTTTTCTAAAAGTGAAAAAGTATTGAGTTGGTGGGCGAGTATTTTACCCATAGTAGATACTACCAACGAGAAGAAAATTAATTATCACAACCAACAAGCATCGCTTCAGGGATTTGTGATACAAAGTGCTGCAAACTCTTTTCTAATCAGAAACCGCAAATCCCGAATCTTTTTCGAAAAGAAAATGTTTGATTATCCTTTGCGAATGACACCTCAACTCATTATTAATCTTGGGCTCCTTCGTTCATTGCGGATATTCAGGGATATCCTTTGGGCGAGAGTTTTCCCGATAAAAAATGAGAAGACCTTAGAAGACTTTTATATCAATCGGTTTGGGAAAACGCTATACAACACATTTTTCAAAGAGTATTCTGTAAAAGTGTGGGGCAAGCCATGTTCCGAAATAAGTAATGCTTGGGGAAAACAGCGTGTGAAGGGTTTAAAAATACGAGAGCTTTTTTGGCACAGTATTAAGAAAGTTCTTCTTCCAGAGCGTTTGCGCAATTTAAAATCTCGAACCCTTACAGAGACATTTCTGTACCCTGCTAAAGGCCCTGGTATGCTTTGGGAGGTTGTAGCAAAGTTGGCTGTTGAACGACAGGTTGAAATATTGTTTAACACAGAAGTTACTAGTGTATACACACATAATAATGTGGCACATTCCGTCGAATATCTGAGCAATGGCGCCAAAAAGTCTATTGAAGTCGATGCCGTGTTTTCTACCATGCCAATTAGTACTCTAACAACTTGCTTAAGCGGGGATAACACACCTCCCAAAGCAGTTTTTGAAATTGCAAAAGGCCTAGAATACAGAGATTTCTTGATTGTCGGCCTTTTGGTAAGCCGGTTGAAGTTTAAAAAAGAGAACGGTAAAATGATCACGGATAATTGGTTGTATATTCAAGATAGTGGGGTTCAGGTTGGTCGTCTTCAGTTGTTTAACAATTGGAGTCCATTTATGACAAGTAAAGATTTTTGCTGGATTGGTGCGGAGTATTTTTGTGCAAAAGGTGACGCTATTTGGGAGAAAACCGAAAGTGAGATGATTGCTCTTGCTGTTCAAGAATTGGCAACAATTGGTATTCTAGATCCCAATGCATTTATTGACGGGACGGTTGTAAAGGTGCCAAAGGCTTATCCATCCTATACTGGTACCTATCATCAGCTTGCTGCAATTGAATCCTATTTGGACGGCATAACAAACATTTATCCCATCGGACGCAATGGAATGCACAAATACAACAATCAAGACCATTCTATGCTCACGGCTTTTCGAGCGGTAGAATTATTTGCAAATCCAGAAAGTGGCCATAAGTCAGAACTTTGGAAAATAAATGCGGATGATGAATACCAAGAGGAGATTAAAAAATGAAAAATTAAGGCAGTATTCCTAATTTTTCTTTCCGTGCGGTCTCTTCATAAACTTTATAATCTATGGCGTAAATCTCCCTCACCATTTCTTCGAGATGAGGCGCATAATAGGAGGCTCCAGCTGGTTTGTTTGGCATGGCTTGGATTTCTCTAGTGGATAATCGATAAGCTTCCTTTATGTGCAAATTTGATTCGCGCCTACTTTTGTTTTCATGAAATTTCTCAGGTGCACTATCAGGTTGTAAGGCATGAAAAAGCATTCCAATATTTTCTAAAGTGTAAACTTTGGTTTCTTTTAGTGCGATTATTTCAAAATCTTTTGAAACTTGTAGGCTTAAATGTTCGTCCCAGAGTTTTTTGTGGTTCTTAAATGCTTCGTAAAGTTTTGTGATAAAGTATTCGAATGAATATTGAAGCGGGTCGAGCAGAAAATCATCTGTAATATTAATTACTGTGATCATTAATTCTCTACCTAACTTCACGCGATCATCTTTGATGCTGAATTCTTTGTTGATGAATTTATTTTTGAAAAAAGAAACAAGTCTTTCATAAGGGTCTCTAATAATAAAATATTTCGCAAATGAATTGTAGTCATTCCAATACAGGGTGGTTGCTTTGGAGTCATTTTTGTTCTTGTTTAGCAGAAATGGTAGTGACACGTGGTGATAATTCCCTTTAAAGTGAGCCATTTTTTCCCCCAATTGTAGTTCTTCGTGAAGAAACTTAATAATGGATGTGCTCGCAACTTTTGGTGTTAAAAAAACAATACATTTATTCTCTTCATCGACAACCCCCCTGCCTAATCTAGAAAAGGGACTCGGGGCGATTATCTTTTTTCCAAAAGTTCCATATCGAATAGTGCAACTATAATGCGACTGACTATTCGGGTTTTTAAAAAAAGGGAAATCTTGAAGATCTAATACGCTAGTTTTATAATTTATGAATCGCTTAAATCCATCGTAAAGAAAAAATAGTTGTCTCAAAATAGAATGGGTTTTGTGCCTTTGAAGCGGTTATAGATTTGATAATCGTCTTGATATATAGAATATAACTTATTTGAAAGCTCGTCCTGAAAAAAACTATCCCTAGATGGTTTAGTGGATAGGCCGCACAATTCGGCTAGTGGTAGATCACTTGCATTAGCTACAAAAGAAGATTCGGGATTTCCTCGATTTAAGTGGATGTTGTATGCGCTCAAGTTGTACATGCTTAGCCAATTGCGTATAAAATCTGATAAGTAAATGCTGTCAAAAAACTGAACTTGATTCATTGCAATGTATTTAAAATCAGCAGTTAATTGTTTTATTAAATGGACGTCCCAAAGTATCCGACTTTGATTAAAACAGATTTTATACAATTGATCAATGGTACTTCTAAAACTTAATTCACCAAGGGAGCTTTGATGTTTATTATCTTTAAGATATGCAAGGTTTAATAGAAACTTAACCATTATGGAGTCTATTCCTGATACAATTTGTTTTTGGTATGGAGAAACAATTTTGTTCTCAAAAAAGGAAAGATATCTATCAAAAGGATCGCGAATAGGCATAATTTTTTTATAGCCCTTAAAGTCTCGCCAGTTTAACTTGCCTTGCTTTTGTATCCACTCAAATGAGCTAATTATTGGAGTCCCCGAAATTTGTTCATTTATTGTCGCAACAACATGTTTTAGTGAAGTTGTCCCAACTTTTGGGGATGTAAATATGATTAACTTATGGTTGTGATCTATCCAGCCCACTAAAAAACGGGAACCACTAGCAAGTTTATTAACTTTTGGATAAAATCGGCTACCATGTATAATAGGGTAGCCGCTTGAAAATTGTTCTGCACGAAAAAAGATGTTTTGCTCAAAGTCTTTGATGCCAATGAGCGACGCTGCTTTAACTCTTGTTTTTAGGTAAAAAGTTTCTAACAATGTTTATTTCTTTAAAAGTTTGTTAATTTCCACTGCCATTGCCATAGAAAAAGCGTAGGCTCCTTTTTGGTTGAGATGACCAGGGTCAAAATAGTAATCGAAATCATAAAGGAAAGGATATTTTGTTGGGTTTTCAAAATTTACACATGAAATTCCCTCTTTGCCTAAAGAATTTATAACGGCTCGTTCTTCAATGATTCTGCCACCCATTGGATGAGAAAAAACTATTAATCGTATGTTATGTTTTTGTAAAAAGGTATTCAATTCTAAATAGCGGCCTAAATAGATATCTCCATTTTTATCTGTTTGTGCACTGCGTTGCGCATTTAGTTCCATTTCAACACTTACAGATTCAAATTTCTTTTCAATAGCATTTTTTAATTCCAATGTTTCTGGGACTACTTTTGGAGAGGTGTAAGGTAAGTATCCATTCTCATTAAATTCTTTTTTGCTTCTTTTTCCCTTGGTTAAGACTTCTTTTATTTCCAACAGCGACATTTTCTTTGGGTTTCTAGTGCGGTAAACAAATTTATTTCTTGAATTTACATAAGCCTTAGAACTTGTCCAAAAGTTTGAAATCTTTGTAGGAAAGTCTAATTGCTTTGTATTAATTATTTGAATGACATCTTGAATAAAGTATTTTGTCGTGTAAAAGTAGAGAAATCGAGGTAAGGTTACAAATGATTTTTGAGAAGCAGGACTTTCTAACGTATTGTACAATCCACTTTCTAGAAGCACGGTTGAATTGGGTTTTATCTTTCCTGTTATTACCAGTTCTTTTATTAAGGCCAACTTCATATGCCCCCTCATTCCTGGAATTCCTAAATTAAAACTGTTTGTTTGGTTTATAGAATCAAGTGTATTACAATTAAGGGAGGCCACAGAAATGCTAGATCCAAAAATAATAAGATCCACATCCTTTTGTTTTGAAAATAGTTGAACCTTTGCTGTAATTTGTTCATCATCAACTTTTTCGATATCAATGAAAAAATCCATAGTTAAAAAAATCAGGATTAAGATAAAAAAACAGCTAAATGTTTTTTTGATAAATTTTTCCACAGTCTTGTTTTTACAAATTTGTTTGTGTCAAAGAATCATTTTTTGCATCAAAAAGCAAAGTAAATGAATTCAGTACTACTTTCCATATACCCCGAGATTATAAGAAGGGCAATCGAGATAATGATATAGTTTACAATTTTATAGGAAGTTAACTTTTCCATTTGAAATGTTTTTCCGCATTTGTCAGCCCAAATTTCTGAGGTTAAAAACATACAATAAGTTCCTAAAGGAAAAGACAGAAGGCTCCAATCGACGGAAGGGCTGTTAAGAGTAAAGCTTTTAAAGTAGGCCATCGCATTGCTGAGGTTTTCAGACCGAAACAAGACGAGATGGGTTGCAAGGCTTATGTTCCACAAAATAATTTGAAGAATTCGCTTTCGACCGCTTAAACGCAACCTATTCAATCCTAAAAAGCCATAAAGCACAATAGAGCAAAAAGCTAAAATATAGGTCCAATTTGCACCATGCCACAAGCCAATAAGAAAAAGGACAAAAAACGGAATGGTTACGTGTTTTTTTGGAATATGGGTGGCGTTTCTCAAAGGATTACCAACGTAATCGCGAAACCAAGTCGTGAGGGTTATGTGCCATCTTCGAAAAAAAACCAATGAGTTTGTAAAGTGTATTAATGGGTATTTAAAGTTTTCACTGAGTGAAAATCCAAATAGCAACCCAAGCCCGATGGCAATGTGACTGTAGCCCGAAAAATCGCAATACAACTGTACCACAAAAAACAGCATTCCAAAAAACAGGTGAATAGGAGAATGTTCCGTTGGAGCAGCATGTACCATGTTTACAAATTCACCCAAGACACCTGCAACAAAAACTTTAATAAAGAGTCCCCATATTATCCGTTTGATGCCAAGGCTCGCAGCGCTGTAGTCAAAGATTCTATTTCGGGCAAATTGGGGCAACATGTTAGCCGCTCGCTCTATTGGGCCCGCTACTAATTGCGGAAAAAAAGACACGAAACAAAGAAAGTTTAATAAGTTGGTTTCAGGGGCAATCTTTCTTCGATAGACATCTACCGTATAGGAAAGCGTCTGAAATGTGTAAAAAGAGATGCCAACAGGCAATACAACATTCAAATCTATAGTAGATAATTGAACTCCAATTTGCTGCAATACAAAGTTTAAATTTTCAATAAAAAAATTCATATACTTAAAATACATCAGCACGCCTAGGTTTCCAATGATGCTGAGATAGAGCAGGTATTTTCGGTGCGCTGGCTTTTGCGTATCACCAATGGCCCTTCCCAAGAAAAAATCTAAAAGCGAGCTGAAGATAATTAAAAGCAAAAAGGTGTAACTCCAAAAGCCATAAAAAATATAACTGAACACAACAATCAATATGTTCTGCGCCAGCCGATTATAGCGAAATGCAATCCAATACAAAAGGAAAAATATTGGAAGGAAAACCAAAAGAAAAGCCCAAGAGTTGAATAACACGTTGTACTATTTATTAAAGTTGATGATTTTTTCGGAAACATATCCCATTCCCACAGCAATTTGGCTAACAACAAGCAATAGCGCAATTATATATGGTTTCCCACATCTATGTATGTTTTTATGTTTAAATGGGAAAAGAATCATTTTAAAATAGAATCGTGCCTGAGGAAGCGACGCCGTTGTATTTGTGTGTTTTGCATTGATTTTCCGAAACGTCAGCGCTGCTTTTCCATACTTTTTGTGCAACCGATAAAACTGTATAAACGACTGTTTGTGGAAATGATTGACTAGTATTTTATCACAAAACCTGTGGGTGAGCCCAGACCTATTTGCGCGCACGCCAAACTCTCGATCTTCGCCGGCGGCACTAGTAAATGTCTCATCAAACCCACCTAGCGCCCTAAAATCAGTTGCGTAAAGAGCTAAGTTATTGGATGTAAAAAAGGCATTTGAACTACCTTCATTATAGGTATACAGAAAGTTGATCAATTGTTGGCTTGCCTCAGCACACAAATTGTTAATTAATGCATTTTGAACAGCTCCACCTAAAATATACCCCTTTTTACTTTCGTTTAGTATGGTTTTCAACCAATTCTGATCTGGTTGGCAATCGTCATCTGTAAAAGCCAGCACCCTTCCTTGTGCAGCAAATGCGCCTTTGTTTCTTGCTCGACCGGGTCCACCATTTTTTGAAAGGTTGATAATTTGGATGGTAATGGGTAATTGGAAATCGTTTATTTGGAGAGTTGTTCCACCATCATTGACAACAATCACTTCAAAATCCTTGGCTGAAATTGTTTGACATGCCAATGCAGACAGGCATTTTTTTAAAAGAGCTTGCCTATTATAAGTGGCAATTACTACCGATACGTTATATTTGTCCCTCATTTGTTGCTTCTGGAGCTATGCCCCTATTTTCAAACTTAGTTGGTTTTCTTTCCGCTCTTTTTTGTCTGCTAGGCGCTTTTTCACTTGGCTCGCAGATTACTAAAATTGTATGGGACAAACATACATCGTTTCACTTTTCTTTTGTGGTGGGTCTAGGAATTGTTTATTGTAGCGTCTTTTTTTTATTTCCAGTGCCCTTCATCTATATAGGTTGGTTGCTTGTCGCAGTGTTTTTTTTGTCGATTGTTACATCAGCACCCAAAATTATTAAATTTGGAGAGAAGGCCTTCGCTACGAATAGGTGGCTGTGGTTGCTTGTTCTTCTTTTACTTGGCCCACTTGTATTTAGGGTTTTATCACCGCCAACGAGTTTTGATGGGATGAGTTTCTATATCCCAAATGTTATTTGGATTAGTCAGAATGGGTTGAGCTTCAATGATCACCTACCGCAGTACTCAACCATGCCATTGTTGACGGAGTTTTATTTTGCAATTAATTATAAACTCGGCGGAATTCAAGCTATTCGGTTTTCGGATGTGCTTTTTTCTTTGTTGCTGTTGGATGTTCTTTTTAAAATCGGCAAAAGCTTCAACAATAAATTCTTTTCGACACTTTTTATAGCTGTTAACTTGATTGCGCCGGGTTGCATCATATATGTTTTTGGGACGGGTAAAGTTGATACGCTGGGTTTTTATTTGGCGGCATTGGGTAGCTACAATCTGTTTTGTAAATGGCACCCTATGCGAGCCTTCTTTTATTTTTCTGTAGCACTTGGTGTAAAGTACACCTTGTGGGTTGTTTTATTAGGGCCATTGGCAGGTTTAGCCATAGTAGTGCTCCTCAAAACTTTTTTCCCTTGGCAAAGGAAGGTGTGGGTGTTGTGTTTGCCACTACTTTTTGCAGGGCCAGTTTTAGTTAAGAATTATTTTCAGGTAAACAATCCCTTGGCTCCGTTATTACTTAATGGTAAAGAAACTCGTTATGTAGGTTCGCATGGCGAGTTACCTAAGTCGAAAGTAACGGAGATTTCTAGTAAAGCTCTTGGAGGCTTGAGCATTGGAAAAGATTTGAAATTGCCAATTCCAAACTTAAATACTTTGGGTATCTTCTTTTTTGTTTTCTTTTTGTGTTTATTTATCTTTTTAAAAAAGGATAGGGCATTTTTAAGAGACATCCTTTTTTTAAGTCTTTTCGTAGTGTTTTGGTTGTGTCTTTTTGGGAAAACTGCCCAACCACTTCGGTTTTATTGGCCGATTTTCTTAGTGTCAATTATGTTAGGCTTTAAATGGATATCTGTAATGTTAAGCCGAAAGACCTTTAGTTCAAGAGGCTGGTTTTATGAGCTTTGTGTTGTGCTTGTTTGGATTGTGTTAGGTGGTTTTTTCTGGGCAAAACATGGTAATTGGTTGCCAATATACATTGCTTCACAAAGCTTGTCCATGCCAGAATGGTATCACAAATACAACAGAAATCATTATGCTATTAGTGCTGCAATAGCAAAAGACAACATACCTATTCACACCATCTGTTTTGAAGAAAGGGTGGCTCTTGGTTTTTTTTCTTTAGAGGATTGGAAGTACATACCCGATCCACAAGCGTTTGTCGAGCGTAAATC
The DNA here is from genome assembly GCA_022565875.1 of Schleiferiaceae bacterium. GTDB lineage: Bacteria > Bacteroidota > Bacteroidia > Flavobacteriales > Schleiferiaceae > JAIULY01. Next base: position 29,248 of record JAIULY010000001.1, read on the forward strand.
TTGTTCACCAGAGAAACAATGTAAACTAATATCCAAAGGGCGCGAATCAAAGCTAGATTCTTCAAAAGAAAAAGTAATTTATCAATATGGTGAATTTGTGCTTCTTCAGAAACATACCGCAAGGTATTAATCGTTGAGTTGGTTAATTTCCTTCCTGATGTGAGATTCTATATTTTCTACATGTGTGCCTTTAGGGAATTGAAGATCAAAAAGCCCATTGTATTCGGATAAAACCTCTTTTCGATACTTCTGCTTCAGGGTTTTAATGTTGTGTTCATTGCCAGTTTTATTCTTTAATTCGGAAACGAGTTTTTCCTCCAGACGGATGTATGCATATAAAAATTTTCGTTGATTAATTAAGAGTGCTTTTAGTTTGTTGCGCTTTATGTTGTGCAGAATTACTGTCAAAATCAGCAAAACTACTAATGCTAAAATTACTGTTAAAAACGCTTTTAGCAGAAATCCACCCTTTAGAATTATCATTTTTGTGTGTTTTTATATTTATGCCAAAAATAGACCAATCAATTGTTCCACTCAAATGCATGTCAAAGAAATTTTTTCGCCAACACCTGAAAGTATGGTTATTCGGTTGTCTTTTCAGGATTAATTTCTCTAAAAGTGTACATCCCATCTGGCTGCTAGATCTTTGATTTTGTGTTTATGGACTTGTATCTTGTTTCGTATGTTTATATCTTTGGTGTTGTGAATTTAGTTCTCGGTTTTGTTAAAGGATATTCTACTTCAGATGCTCAAACACTTTGTTTATCCAATATTTTGGTCGCTTTATACAAATTAAGCAGCATGTGATTTTCAAGCTATTATCTTTGAAAAAAATTCAAAGATTATGAAACACTATTTTATTCTATTTTGGATGTTAGTCATAGGAACTAGCATACATGCAACTGGGCCATGTCCTGTAGCCGTGGAGCCCTATCAATTGATTAGTCGTGACGGTACAACAACTTACGAAATATCTGAATTAAGTCATCTTATTTGGGTTTCGGAAAACTCTTCAGCCTGGACGGAGTTGTCCATTATTTTTATAAAAAATAATATAAACATGTTTCCCACGCGAGAGTGTAATAATGGTGAGGGGTTTCAACCTATAGGGAATATATCCGAACCTTTTAAAGGGAGAATTTTGTCTGATGGCGGAACCTTTGAGCTTTCCAATTTGGTAATCAATCGCCCTTCCGAAGACAATATTGGCCTCATTGGTGTTTGCGAAGATTGTCAAGTAAATAACTTAGTTATTTCAGACGCCAGTATTACCGGGGGCAATCATGTAAGCGCTTTAATTGGGTCTGCTATTTTTAATCATGACCGTATCTTTTTAGATCTTGCTTTGAGTAAATTTAGTATAGTTACAGGAAAGAACAATGTAGGTGGTTTTTTTGGGAGTATTTCTGGTTCTCCTAGCGCTATATCTTTTGATTTAATTATCAATTCTGGTATTGTGCGTGTCGTGGGTGATAATTCATCTGAAGATTTCTATGTGGGCGGTATTTCTGGTAGACATAACACGGAGGCACCCGTTGTCGTTCCTGATGGCTATGGAAGCGCATCTGGAAACTTGTTTTTTGAACGCGTTATAAATAACGGAACTGTTGTGGTGGATGTTAAATCTGCAAGTTCAATTTATGCGGGTGGGCTTTTTTCTATTGTTACACCTCTTACAGAAGTTAATATTGCTTATTCGTTTACAGATCTGCTGATTGTGCGAAGCGGTAAGAATCCAAATCTTTTTGCTGGTGGATTTACCGGACTTTTAGAAGGTAGTGTATCCAATTCTTACTCTGCTGGAATAATTGCCCATGGCGGGTTAGTGTCGGAAAATGTAGGGACGTTTTTTGGCGCGGCTTCGGTTGGTGCTACTAAGGATCTTAATAATTTTTGGGATGTAAATGTCAATGATTTAGGTACAGATACAATTGCAGATTTTAAAGGTGTATCGACGAGCGATTTTAAATCAGATGACATTTTACTGGGAACAGGGTTTTTTGTTTATGATCTCAACTTTGACTATCCAATAATTTCATCTTTTGCCATTTTTGAACAACTTGATAAAGCTTTGCCAAACTACTGGACAGGTGCTACAGGCAATAATATTTTAGATCCAAACAATTGGACATTTGATCCTCCTGGGGTTTTAGGTTCTCCGTCTTTATCTTCTGCAAATCTCTTTGTTATTCCAAAAGGGATTTCAAACTACCCTATATATGAAAGATTTACAGATATTAACATGAATAACTTGTATGTAGAGGAAGGAGCTAACATTCATACTCACCCTATTAGTTTGACCGAAATAAATTCATACTTAATGGTTGCAGGTGACTTCGTCCTTGCTTCAGATACTGTAATACTTACGGGCTCTGGTGGTCCTGGTGACGGACCCCCATTGGGAGACGGTCCTCCTTTAGGTGGAGATGGCCCCCCTCTAGGAGGTGAAGGTCCTGGAGAAGGTGATTTAACGCCCATTCGACCAGATATTGAAACCTCAGCGACAGCACAGTTAGAAGTATTTGAGGGTGTGGCAGGTGAAATTACTGTTGAATCTTACCTCAATGTTCCTACTTCTTTTCATCCGCGTTTTGGAACAAGAAGACGCTTTATGCTTTCGTCTACGGTACTCAATGCAAAATTTACGGACTTTGCAGTTGACGCTCCTATAAACCGTTTTGACGTTCAAAACTTTGATGTAACAAACCCAGAACTGGGCGATTGGATTCCTGATGTTAATGCAACACTCAATAGAGGTGAAGGATATGTGTTTTTTGTTGGAAACAATGTAAATATTCCAAAAGAAAGTATTTTAACTGGTCCTGGAAAAATATCCCTTAAGGGAGAGATATGTTTTGAAGATTTTGAATTCCCTCTAGTTAATCTAACCTCTGTCAACCCAGCGATTCCAAATGGATTTAATCTTTTGGGCAACCCCTACACGTTAAATTATGATTGGTCGAGTCAGTATTTTAATGAATCAGATCCTGATTATACCCCTACAGTATATATCTGGAAACAGCCCGGTTTTGCCACTTATAACGCAAATTTAGAATCTGGAACAGATGATTTCGATGGGAATATTGCTGTTGGTCAGGCATTTGGTGTAATTGCGAATACACCGAACCCCAAAAATTTCAGGTTTAATAGATTAAACACCAATGCGTTCGTAATAGCTCCCATTCGTAAAACAACTGCAGATGGATTACGATTAAGCGTGACTCAAGAAAGTGTTAGCTTTTCAGATGAACTATACTTAGGATTTGATTCGAGAGCCACAGAGTATTTTGATATCGAGTTGGATGCGCTGAAATTATTCAATGAGGAAGATTTTGTGAGTTTTTACTCTTTTTCTGGAGAAGATCGTTTGGCGCTTAACAGTTACGGAAGCCAAGGAGTTAGTTCTGTACGGTTGGGGCTAGCAGGTATGGCTGATGGCGAAGTGGGCAATATCACGGCGAAAATGGACGACCTTGTTTCTTTTGAAACAGCTATTTTAGAAGATAAGTTGGTCAACCGATTTATTGATTTGAAGAAAGAAAACTATGAATTTGTTTTTAAAGCATCTGTTGCGGATGATAGATTTGTAGTGCATTTTGCTAAAAATCAAGATGAGGCAGCGGCATTTATTTCAAAAGACTGGTATATTTACACGAATGCGAATGGTGTATATGTTAACTTCGATTCTCGTTTTGTTGGCCAAAGCGTTCAAATTAGCAATAGTTTAGGACAAGTTGTTAGCTATTTTAAAGTTGAACAGGAGGTGACTCAAATTTTGCAAGATGCTGGTTCTGGTTTTTACCTTGTTCGTTTAGTAGATTCAGGTGAAACATTAAAAGTAATTAAATAATATCTAAATAGAATTGCTAGAAAAAGCCGCTCCTCCTAGGAGCGGCTTTTTTTCTGCCAAACCTCAATTCTTGGCCTAAGACCAACGTTATTGTCATGTTTTTAGGGTGTTGTAAATCGTTGTTTTGCATTTTTTTAGTAGTATTAAGATTCATCATGTCTCTACCCCGTTTATGCATTCTTTTACCACAAGCTTTGTATTTGGCATGTTGCTGATTATATGACGAGTCTGTTTCAATAATATGTTTTAACCAAGTGATGAAGTATTGTCAACTATTTTTTACAAGTTCTTAGCTTCCAATTTTTGGTAGGGATTAAAATTACTTAGAAATGATAATACCCCCGAATACCTTTAAAAGCCAGAACAATAAGCTAAATATATCTCTATGACTACAATGGCGCAACCAAAATATAAAGCATTTGCAATAATCGTACATGCCGATTTACTTTTACGGCTATTTCCATAAATGTAAGGCATTTGGAAATAAGCGTATAAAATATTCAGAACACAACAACTACCTAGTAAATGTATGCGTCAGGACTTAAATTGCTGAAAGTGTGCGCGCTAAATTATACGGTTGTCTCCAAAATGTAATATCTTTGGAGATAAGTGTATATATCGTTGGGGTTATACGGATGTTTCCAAAAATATAAGGCTTTTGGAAGTAAGCACGTGTCAAATTACCGTTGCTCTGACAGCTAGTTCATGTAAGAACAACAGCACCTGAATGTGTTTGCACCTCCTAAAATAAGTGATGCCAAACGAAAACAAAAAAATTTAACACCGTTAATATAGTCTCCTCTTTTTATCGTTTTTTCGCAGTAAATACTTGCGTCCGTCATTCATGATGATTTCAATACTTTTTTTATCGATTGCAGCCCTATATTCGATAGGAATTACGGCCTTAATCGGCGCGTGGACAAAAAATGAACGTTCCACAAAGCCTGTTACCTTGCTACCCTTTTCGGTTGTCATCCCGTTTAGAAACGAAGCTGAACAACTAGAGAATACTATTGCCGGGCTAACACAGCTAAACTATCCTCCAAATATGTTTGAAATCGTTTTTATTGATGACCACTCGACAGACCAAAGCATTGAAATACTTACCCGTCACATACCTAGTTTAAGAAAATTATGCGCTAATGTGCTTGTCATATCAAATGCTGGGGTGGGCAAAAAAATAGCCTTACACACAGGAATATATGCTGCAAATTATGATAGAATCATAACGCTAGACGCAGACATTATTGCTCCATCTGAACTCTTGAACTCTTACAATGCTTGCTTTCAGCAAAAAGGGGTGCAATTTGTTGCGGGTGCTGTAGTAACACGTGGGTCTTCAAGCTTCTTAAATAATTTTCAACAACTTGATTTCTTGAGTTTGGTCGGTTCAGGTGGTAGTCTTATCCACTTGGGCTTGCCAGTTATGTGCAATGGTGCGAATCTTGCGTTCACGAAATCAGGCTATTTAGCTGTTGGAGGCCATCAATCTCATGCAACTATCGCCTCTGGTGACGATGTGTTTCTTTTACACGCTTTCGCTAAAAAGTTTTCCCCCGATTGTATCACCTTTATGGCTACTCCCCCTGTTTTAGCAGAAGCCCCAACAACCTGGCGTGCTTTTTTTAACCAACGGTTGCGGTGGGCAGGGAAAGCCGTGCACTACTCATCTTTTCCAGCAATTACCACTAGCGTCCTCATCTTTGTAGCGGCTATATTACTTGTTTTAAGTCCAATTGCTCTATTTTTTGGAGCCATTACTGGGGCCACCTTTTCAACCCTATGGCTGCTTAAATGCATTCCTGATTACTTTTTCTTAAAGAAGATAGCTACAACTTATAGCTTGCAAATTAATAACTATTGGGCGTCAGCGATTCTCCATCCTTTCTATATCGTTTTCACAGCCTTAGCTAGCTGGTTGATTCAAGTAAATTGGAAGGGCCGAAAAGCTCAAACCTAAAAAAAATTAGCTTTCTAAATCCCCGTTTGTTTCCCTACTTTTGCTTTTTAAAGAACGTCCTGGAACGCACACAAAACTTTTTTATGATTAAAGCAGCTATTTTCAAGTACGGTTTGCCAATCTTGGCTATGATTATTTTGAACTTTATATACTTCTGGCCTGCATTTACTGGAAAGTACGTGCAACAAGATGATATCATTAATGGTATCGGTATGCAGCAAGAGACTTTTGAGCATCGCGAAAAAACGGGAGAGGTTGCGCTATGGACAAATAGCATGTTTAGCGGAATGCCTAGCTTTCAAACGGGTGCTGCTTATCCCAATAATGTGCTTATGTACATAAAGGATGGGTTAGCCTTTGTTTTGGGGCAACGCAGTTATTTTCATGTGATGGCATTGCTTATGCTGGGTTTCTTTGTCTTATTGACTTTCTATAAAGTTGACCCTTGGCTTGCCTTTGCTGGTAGTGTTGCCTTTGCTTTTTCAGCTTTTTTCTTAATCTCTTTTGCCGCAGGTCACACAAATAAAATTCGTGTTGCTGCCTACATCGCACCCATGCTGGCTGGCGTAGTTTATGCTTATCGCGGAAAGCTATGGTTGGGAATGTCTGTAACAGCTATAGCGGCGGGACTTTCTATCCAATCCAATCACATTCAAGTTACCTATTACGGTACGCTCTTCATCGGCTTGTTTGTTTTGGTGGAGCTGATCTATGCCATAATGGACAAAAAACTGGCGCAATGGCTCAAAGCTACCGGTCTTTTAGCAGTCGCAGGCATTATAGCTGTTTTGCCAAACATCTCTGCTTTATGGTCCAATTACGATTACCAAAAGGAGACTATGCGGGGAGGGATTTCTGAATTATCCTCAAACCAAGAATTCAAAGGGGGATTGGACTTTGACTACGCCATGATGTGGAGCTATGGAAAGCTTGAAACACTCAATTTAATCTACCCGGATATCATGGGTGGCGGCATGACTCAAAATTATGAAGGTACTCAAACGCATGACAAGTATTTTAACATGCTAAAAAGTAACTTTATTCAAAGTGGGATGCCCCGAAAACAAGCCGAAAGCCAGGCGAATAAAACCATCGCTTCTTTTTTCTATTGGGGTGACCAATCTTTAGTTAACGGTGGGTTTTACATCGGAGCTTTGGTTTTTTTCCTCTTTGTTTTGGCCTTTTTCTTATTGGATACTAAATATAGAATCTGGATCGGACTATCTGTAATCCTATCTATTTTTATGGCTTGGGGTAAAAACCTCGAAGGCTTTAATCGCTTTCTGTTTGATTATTTGCCGTTGTATAAAAAGTTTCGTGTGCCTTCAATGGGATTGACCATCTTGTTTGTGGCGGCGCCTTTTGCTGCTTTCCTAGCAGCTAGTGCGGTGTATAAAAAAGAAAAATCTGTGGCCGAGTTAAAAAAAGCTTTGCTGTATACACTGTATATCACAGGGGGAATCAGCGCATTTCTTCTGCTTTTTGGCGGTGGATTATTGTCTTTCGAAGGTCTGCGAGACGCTAATTTGAAAGAACAAGGATTAGACATTAACGCATTGATGGATGATCGCGCTAGCCTTATGCGCGCTAGTGCTTTTCGGGTCTTACTCGTGTGCGGAGCAGCTTTTGGCCTCTTTTGGTTATATTTAAACCAGATTCTTAAACCCACCTACCTTACACTAGGTATTATTCTAATCATTGCTGTTGATCAGTTTTCTTTTTTGAGGCAACACCTTACTTCAGATGATTATGTAACTGAAAAAGAATATTTCAGCATTTTTCAACCCACTACAGCTGATTTACAAATTCTTCAAGACCCAGACCCTCATTTCAGGGTTTACAACACCACTCGATCGCTTACTAGCGACGCCATTACTGCATATAATCACAAATCCATTGGCGGGTATCACGGGGCCAAACTTGGAAGATACCAAGACTTAATTGACAGACAACTGTCCCGAGGCAACCAAGAAGTAGTGAATATGCTAAATACCAAGTATTTTATTTTTGACAACAACGGCCAACTTATGCCGCAACGCAACCCCAATGCTGCTGGAAACGCCTGGATTCCTGAAAATCGAATTGTAGTGGCTGGTGCTGATGCTGAAATGGAAGCTCTGGATTCTATTCAAGTGAAACGGGATGTGGCTATTGATGTAGTTTATGATGACTATATTAGTGATGTGAATTTTGGCTCCTCTAACAGTGTTGTTTCATTAACAGAGTACACTCCAAATCGGTTGACCTACACCGCTGAAATTGATCAAGGGAATCGCTTGGTTGTCTTCTCTGAAATATTTTATGAAGGGCGCGGCAAGGATTGGAGAGTCTTTATCGATGGTGAAGAAACCACACATATCCGGGTTAACTACTTACTGCGAGGTCTTAAAGTTCCTCAAGGAAGTCAAGAAATTGTCTTTAGCTACGAACCTGTTTCTTATATTGTAGGCGAAAAGTTGGCTATGGGAGGCTCCATCATCTTCATTCTTTTTGTTGGAATGGGGCTGTTTTTTGGCTGCAGGGGATTAAACCTTCAAGCAGAGACGGATGATGTATAGAGCGATAGGCATTGCTTTGGCAATGACCCTCTCTTTGGGAATGGTCAGGGCACAGTCAGATTCTATTGCAAAATATTTTGGACTTGAAGTTGTTTTTTCTGTAACTACCTATTGGGATCAAGTAGCCCAAAACCCTGATCTGAAGTTGGTTGATTTGGAAAAAGAAATTCCCTCTTTAGTTCTGGATGTGCGCTATGCAACTAGCAATAATTTTGTTGGTGTTCCAATTTATAACGAGAGTAAAGCTTTTGTCAGAAAACCTGTTGCCGAGGCCTTACACAACGTGCAAACTGAATTAGCTAAAGAGGGTTTGGGATTGGTTATTTACGATGCTTACCGCCCTTATTCAGCTACTATCCAATTTTTCGACACCTATGCGGACAGCACCTTTGTTGCTCATCCCTCGAAAGGGTCGCGGCACAACCGCGGGTGCGCTGTAGACGTGACGTTGATTGACTTAGAAACGAGAAACTATTTGGAAATGCCCACTCCTTTTGACGACTTCTCCGAACGTGCACATCCTGATTTTCCAAATCTAACTACAGAGGTTTTAGTCAACAGAAACCTTTTGCGACAAGTGATGGAAAAGAATGGTTTCACCGTGTACCCTGCTGAATGGTGGCACTTCGACTTTGTTGGCTGGGAAGATTTCCCCCTAATGGACATTCCATTCGAAGCCTTGCATTAAGATGGCCAACGCTACTACACCTACTCAAAAACGCATTTTATATGGTGTGCTCAATTGGGGATTAGGTCATGCATCGCGAAGTGTTCCTGTCATTCAGAAACTACTTGATGCTGGATTTGAGGTGATTATAGCATCTGATGGTTTGGCGCTCGCCTACTTGAAAAAAGCATTTCCGCAAGTAACACACAAAAAGTTACCCAGTTATAATATCCAATACAGCACATCAAAGCACCAACTGCCCAAGTTGTTGGTGCAGTTGCCTAAAATATTCTTGGCCATACAGAGAGAACGACGTCTTTGTCAAAAATGGGCAAAAGAGTTACATATTTGCGGGGTAATTTCAGACAATCGTTTGGGGTTCCGAGCTGACGCTTTGCCGAGTGTCTACCTTACTCATCAACTTTTTATGCAGCTGAAATATGGCAGATGGCTTGCCAATGTGCTTCATCAAAACTATTATCGCAAGTTTTCTACATTTTGGATTCCTGATTACGAAAGCAGTCCACGACTGGCCGGTGACTTATCAAAATCTCTCTGGCCTACAAAAAGTAATTTCCTAGGAGCGTTGAGCCACTTTTCTGATATTTCAGCCGCGACAACCAAAACGTATCGCTGGGCAATGCTGCTTTCTGGGCCGGAGCCTTTGCGCTCTCGATTGGAGCAAACCATTTTTGATCAACACTCAAAACTTCATGACGCCAACATCCTTTTGGTTCGTGGGACGCAAAAAAAGCTAGCTACAGCCAATTGGCAAAGCGCCAATGAAAATTGGGAAGTGTATGATCTTTTAACGCATTTAGAGTTAAAAGAAAAGCTTGTCAAGAGCGAAAATTTGTTGTCTCGTTTGGGTTATTCAACCTTAATGGACTTGGTTTATCTTCAAATCCCCGCCGTTTTAATCCCTACGCCTGGTCAACCGGAGCAAGAGTACTTAGCTGTGTATCACAAGAATACTGTGGGTATCTCAATACTTCAAGAACATGAGTTGAATTTAGGTGACTTACCTCAAACCGAAAAAGGCATTAATTTCTCAAAGGAATTTACCCCAAATTGGGACCAGCTATTCAGCATTTTCACGTAAATTGCAGCAATTTGAATTCGGTTTTAAAATTCTTTTACCAATATGAATGTTTTGCGTTTATTACCTGTTTTCACGCTATTTGCCATGACGATTTCTTGCACCAGTTTTAAAGATGTTCCTCAATCGAATCCTCCTGTGGTACTCATGGATGTAGGACGTGGAGACGTCACCTTCCAGGTGCAGACAAATGCGGCGCTACAACAAGACTTGGCAGAGCGCCTGGCCTATAGTATCGTCCCAAAAGCAGAACAATCACCGGTTCGTTTTTTCTTCCTTCAATTTGAACAGCCAAGAACAACATTTGACCAACAATTAGCGCTTGGTCTAGACTTGAAGCCTGCTGCTCTCATCAGTATTATTATTGAGGCAAAAGAAGATACGCTTCCTTCTGGAATTGTTGTGTATTGGAATGCTAAAAATCCATACAGCAGGGACAGTAAAAACATGGCCAAGCGTATTGCTAATGAATTACAAACGTATGATGCTAGTGTGGGAAAACCACAAAAGAGTCCTTCACCCATTTTGGCCGACACCCCTTTGCCATCTATAACCATTTCTGTGGGCAATCTCTCAAATCCATCAGAAATGGAGAAGCTTCTTAGCACTTCGTATCGGGAAGAATTGGCCGCAGCTATACGTTCAGCCATCATGACACATTTGCTGTAGAATAAGGGTTGCGGGCAACTCTTTTTTTGTGTGGCAAATAAGTAACTGGCGTCGGTTGGAGCCTTAAATGAATTTTTTTACGGTGTCTTTGAGTTTTGCAATGTAAGAACCGCCAAAAAGCACCACGTGAACAAGAAGTGGGTATACGCTAAATACAGGAACACGTTCTTGCCAACCTTTTTCTAGTGGGAAATATTGATTGTAGTAATGGAATACGTCATGCGAAAAGCCACCAAATAGACGCATCATAGCTAGGTCACTTTCACGGTGTCCAAAAGATACGGCAGGATCTATTACACAAGGTAATCCTTCTGCATTTACAATATAATTTCCACCCCATAAATCTCCATGAAGTAATGCGGGAACCTCTTGAGGAACGTAAGTAGCAAACTTATCACAAAACAATTGATAGGTAGATAGGTCAGCTGCTGGAATCCTCCCTTTGTCCACGGCTAACTTTAGCATTGGCTCTAATCGGTTGGTTACGTAAAAGGCGTCAAAATCCTTAATCCACGTATTGTTTTGACGCAGTGAACCGATATAATTGTCTTCTTCCCAACCGTATTTTTCGCTAGAAGTTTGGTGAATGGCCGCCAACCCTTTCCCAAATGCTTCCCAAAAGTTAGGCTTTTTGCGTTGTGTCTGAATGTATTCTAAAATCAAAAAATCACGCTTTGCATCTGTGCCGATACCAATAACGTTGGGCACTTGAAGTGAGCCAACCTGCTGCAATGCGCGAAGGCCATTTGCCTCAGCATTAAAAATACCGGGATATTTGTCTTTTTTATTCCACTTGACAAAAAATTCACCAACTTGGGTACGCACCAAAAATGCTTCGTTGATATCTCCACCTGTTAAGAGGCGGGCTTGTAAAATTTTAACGTCTGTTGCAGAAACGCTTGCGGCAATTGTGTTTTCTATTGCTTTACTAATGTCTGGGCCTATCAATGTTGTCGTGTTTTAGTTTCGTTGCAAATTTGAGGAAAAATTATAGTTTATCCATCAATATTACTGAAGTTTTTAGTCGAAATAATTATGTTTTTCAGAAAAACTAAAAAAAACCTTTACGATAGCAGCACACAGGTGTTGTATACACGATCAAAAATGAAAACTAGGACGCTGCGGAGACTTCAAATACAATTGGAACCATCCAAAACACATATACAGAAACTATAATAATGGCAATTAGGTTAAACCAAAAGCCATACCTCACCATTTCTGACATTCTTAAAAGTCCAGAACTAAAAACGAGTGCATTGGGTGGAGTGGCAACTGGCAGCATAAAGGCACATGAGGCGGCCGTAGTAGCGGCCATTAGCAGTATATAAGGATGAACACCCAACGATGCAGTAAGCGAAACCAATACGGGTAATAACATGGCTGTCGTAGCTAAGTTTGAAGTAACTTCAGTGAGGAAGTTAACTGATGCAACGACAATTAAAAGCAAAAGCCAAAAGGGAACGCTATCCAATGCTGCTAGTTGCTCGCCTATCCAAAGGGCTAACCCACTACTTTCAAAACCAGCGGCCAAAGCCATACCCCCTCCAAAAAGCAACAAGATGCCCCAAGGAAGATCTCGAGTATCACTCCAAGTAAGCAATTTGCCTGATGAGCCAGCTGGTATGAGAAACAAGGCTAGCCCACCGCCTATTGCAATGTGTGTGTCGTTTAGGTGTTCAAAAAATGGAGTGAGAATCGATGACCGAAATGTCCACAGGAAAGCCATTGATAAAAATACTATCGAAACCTTTTTCTCCTCCGCAGACCAATGCCCCAAAGCAGCCAAGGCCTCCCTCACGCTGTTGGGTGTTTCTGTAATTGTTGGGGCTTCTCCTGCAATTTGCACCAGATAACGCCAGGCTATAAAGAGTAACAACAAGCACATAGGCCCCGCAAAGAAAAACCATTGGGCAAAGCTAAGGTCAACGCCATAGCTGTTTTGTATAATGCCAGCTAAAACCAAATTAGGAGGCGTGCCAATCAATGTGGCCATGCCTCCAATAGACGCGGCATAGGCGATCGACAACACCAAAGCCTTTCCAAAACGGGGTGATAAAAGAGCACCTTGCTGTTTGATGACTGCTACGCAAATGGGCAACAGCATAACGGTAGCAGCAGTATTTGAAATCCACATAGATAAAAATGCGGTAGCTAGCATAAATCCTAAAATAATACGTTTAGGCTCTGAACCAACAAGAAAAATTATATGTAAGGCCAAGCGCTTGTGAAGCTCCCATTTTTCTATAGCTATGGCCAAAAGAAATCCTCCCAGAAACAAAAAAACAAATGGGTGCCCATAAGCATTGCTTGTTGCTGTCATGCTTAAACTTTGTGTTAACGGCAGCGCTAACAAAGGAATAAGAGCTGTTGCAGCAATTGGAATCACCTCTGTTACCCACCAAATACCCACCCATATTGCCACGCCGAGTACCGCATGACCTTCTAATGATAAACCTTGAAAGTTGCAGGCGTAAGCAAAAAACCAAAAGCTTGCTGGCCCTGCTACTGCACCTGTTTTTTGTGCATTAGTCATAATGGATTCGTTAAGGAATTAGTAGATCAACACTAGCGTTCACAGCATTTATTGCATTGTGATTTAACCCCGGTATAATGTGAAATGACCACGAAAAAGGTGTTTGTAATTGATGGGCTTTGCTTTGACTTTGATTGAAGAAATAAGTCGCACGTTCCACTCGGGTTAGTCCTTGGGCGTCAGCCAAAGTGTTGCGCCTCAGATTGGATGCATTTGGGTCATTGTCGTTACTCCCTACTTGAATTTTTATGGGTTTCGAAAAAATACTTGGTAAATCAATGGCTTGTTGTGGTAAACCTCCAAGCCCGTAAGGAAAAGAAACAGCGTCATCAGGAAGCGTATACCAACCTGCAGCAGAAATCACTGCTCCCGCAAGTGGTAGTTCGGGTTGCACGTAGATTAAGCGGTGGAGAAATTGAGCGCCAGCTGAATGGCCTATGTAGTAAAAAGCTTCAGGTTGAGCGGGAATTCTATTTTTGACAAACTGAATAAGGTTGGGGATGCAGGAAAAAGTCCATTCGGGTTGGGGTAATACTTCCGTTGCAGTTTCCCCATCATTAAAAAGGTTACCCAATTGATAGGCATTGACACTAGGAAACTGCTCCTCGGAAAACTCAGGTGCGATAATGATAACTTCTTTGCTTTTGGCTTTTGTGATTAATGCATTTCTGTAATTAACCGCATCTCGATTTACACCATGAAACACCATTACCACAGGGGTTGTGGACGTGGCATTTTCAGGTACAAAATAATAAATACGCATTTGACGCGACGAATTGCCCTGTTCAAAGAGGAAATGTGCAACCCCGCTTCCTTCCCATAATGGCCCCGAAATGGGTGCTGTTTCTTTACAAGACTCTAAAAAAGAAACCGTTAGAAGCGCAATAAGTATTTTACATCCAAGTCGCATTTTGTTAAAATTTTAGACCTCTAAAAACCAAACGTTTCCTTTACATTCGCAATACCACTTTCTATAAATAATGAATACCAGTTTATCGTATTCCGTAGCGCTAATTAAGGACGCTTTTGAGCAGGAGTTCCAGCCAGGGACTTCAAAATACACAGCGTTATATAGAGCTATTAAAAAGAGCATTCTAAACAAGGATCTACCAGTGGATTGGGTAATCCCAAGCACACGCAAATTAGCAACTTTATTGGGTTTCTCCCGCGCTACAGTCATAACCGCCTATGAATTACTGCAACTAGAGAAATTAATTGTTTCCAAAACGGGCTCAGGCTACCGTGTTGCAGGAACATTTGAGTTCATTGAACAAACCGTTAGCAACGATAACCATACAATTGTTGACAAAAAGTATCCCGAACTTAGTGTAAAGGGGCGAGCATTCTTAAATAATGTCTCCATTTTAAACCGAACAGAAAACAACACCATTCTCTTCAAACCAGGTTTACCTCCAATAGATATTTTCCCTATTAATCGGTGGAAAAACTTATTAAACAACTACTGGCGATACATCAAATCAAGTGAGCTGTCCTACGGGCAATCTTCAGGAAGCTATGAACTTAAGCAACAAATTTCAAACTACTTGAAAGTCAACCGGGCGGTGCACGTTTCTCCAGATCAAGTTGTTGTGGTTTCGGGTTCGTTGCAATCTATTTACCTTACAGCTAGCGCATTAATTAATCATGGCGATGCCGTAGCCTTAGAGAATCCCACTTTTCCAAACGTTCACTCAATATTCAAAAGCTTCTCAGCAACCTTATTGCCCGTTTCTTGTGATAGTGAAGGTTTGGATGTGCGAGACCTCCAAAAGTCTGCTTTAACACATCCGTTAAAACTAATTCATGTAACCCCAACCAATCACTACCCTCTCGGTATTCGTATGTCATTAAATCGAAGAAAAGAACTCTTAGAGTTTTGCTCAGAAACAGGAGCTTATATCTTAGAAAATGATTACGAACATGAAATTGGAAATCAGGACAACGCACTACCAACGCTATATGCATTGGACAACGATGCTCGGGTAATTTATTTGGGGACGTTTAATCGATTGTTGTATCCTTCGATTCGGTTGGGTTTTATGGTTGTGCCAAAACAACTTGCGCCAGCAATAGGCGCTCTACAGGAACACTCACACCGATTTGTTTCGCCAGCAACACAAATGGTAATGGGACAATTTATCGACAAAGGCTATTTGTATCAACATGTAAGCACTCTAAAAGAGGTAGGCCAGCAGCGTTTTGAATTATTTTTACATCTGCTCAGTGCCTATAATTTACCCATTACCATACTGCAAAAAGAGTTCCTCAGTTTGCATGTCGTTCTCCAATTTGAAAAAAGTGTCTCACAAAAAAAAGAACAACAGATTGTTGCCGTATTGAAACAGGCTGGCATTGTTGTTTTTTCTCTTTCAAAATGCTTTGTGGCTACTCCAGTAAAGACAGGTTTGATTGTTGGTTTTGCGACCGTAAACACGACATTAATTAGAAAGAATGTCAAAACTTTGGCGCAGCTTCTCGCACAGTATTTGGCGTAACTGGTATGTTAAGTTTTTTTGGATTGGTATTTTCCATCCTTAAACAAATCAGGAAGTTTGTAGGTATATTTTCTAGATAATGAAACTGTTATCTAAATTCTCTGACTCTCGGAGTCTTTATGAAAATTTAAAACCCTCCAAAATGAAAAGATTTACACTTTTACTTACCGCTTTGTTCCTTTCTTGGGGCATGATTTCCCAGAATGTATTTATGGTAGAACACTTTGACTACCCGGCGAACACCCCGCTACAATCTAATGGCTGGACTGCTCACAGTGCGGGAACAACTAACCCCATTCAAGTGGAAGCCCCTGGGTTAGCTTGGTCACAAACGCCTTATTTAGGTAGCGGCATTGGCAATGCAGCCGCGGTAAATAATACAGGTAGTGATGAGAATTTGGCGCTTTCTGATTTGCAATTAGATTCAGGTGCTGTTTACACCTCTTTCTTGGCACGTATGAATGGGGCTGTAACGACCACAGGTGTATTTTTTCATCTCGGTCAGTATAGCAACACATCAACACCTGACCCCTCGAATATTAGTAGTGCCTTTAGGGCTCGTTTGCACATGCTACCTGGAACCACAGCAGACAAGTATAAATTAGGGCTGACCTTTAATCAAGCCTCAGCCAGTGGCTCCGACATTACCACAGCAGAGTTTGACACTGGCACCACTTATTTGTACGTTATCAAATATGAATTTTTTCCCGGACCAAACAATGACTCTGTTAGTTTATATGTTTTTGAGGATGGCGACATTATTGACCTGGAGCCTAGCACTCCCGTACTCGGGCCTTTTGGAGGAACGCAAAATGATTTAGCTTTCTTGCAGTTGGTGGCTCTACGTCAATTTAACGCGAACCAAAACACTACAATAGACGGCATCATTGTGCAAGACACATGGGATATGGTTCCAAATTTTATTGCTGCCGAACCTCTAATTCCTGCCAACAACACTATGCTCCAGGTTACAGGCCCTATAGCCACTCCAGTAACAATTTCTTGGACTGCAGCGCAAAACATTGGCACACCCATTACCTACGAGTGGCAACTTGCAGCACGTGCCGCCGGCAATTTTTCTACACCTTTGCTTGCGTTACCGGGTGACAACAGTGGCATAGACACAACGCTTTCATTGACCATTGGCGCGATAGACGCGGC
>JAIULY010000002.1 GCA_022565875.1 Schleiferiaceae bacterium
ATCTTCAGATGTACCCACTACCTGCTACCCCCAACACCAAAATCGTATGGCAAGGTAGTAGTGCTAGCCAAGGGCTCTTGTATTTACTGGATATGCAAGGTTCCGTTGTTTGGGAAACAAAAGTGCCGAGATTTTCAGATGGTTTTTCAATGAATTTCCCACTAGATTTGCAATCAGGGACATATGTGGTTTTCTATAAAAACCAAGTCCAACAACGCGTTATAAAATTTAATTATGTCCAATAAAATAAAATTATTTGTTGCAGTATTTTCAGTGATTGCGTTTACGCAGTGCCGATCTGATCGCCCTGAAGCGGTAAAACCTGTTGACTTAGAAGCACAAACCAATCGGGTGATTGTGGCCAATGAAGGTAATTTTATGTTTGGCAATGCAAGTATTTCAGTTTATGATAAGGACAGTAAATCTGTTGTGCTTAATGCTTTTCAGCAAGCCAATAACAGCGTCCTTGGAGATGTATTGCAATCCATCACCAAAACGGACAACACGTTGTATTTGGTATTAAATAATTCGAATGCAGTGGTAGCTGTTGATGCTAAAACATTGGAAGAAACTGCGCGAGTTACCAATCTCACTAGTCCGCGGTACATGGTGGTAAATGATAACAACATAGGCTACATATCTGATTTATATGCTAATGGTGTTCATGTTGTAGATTTACTCACACATGAGAAAGTACATTTTATTGCTGTACCAGCTTGGACAGAGCAGTTGGCAATTGTGAACAACAAATTATTTGTGAGCACGATGAATACCGATCAACTCTATATGATTGACTGTGAAACCAATCAATTACAAGATAGTGTATCGGTGGGTTATGGCACGAATAGTTTGGTAATTGACAGCAAGGAGAGACTTTGGTTATTATCAGCGGGAGATGCCACACTTGGGATTTCTGCTGCGTTACATTGTGTAGATGCAGCTCAATTCGAGGTGAAGAAAGAATGGCTGTTTTCAATGGGTGGCGGTTATCGCAGTCAACTACAAATGAATGCAACAAAAGATACGCTTTACTACTTGAATGATGGTGTTTACCAAATGGCTGCAACCACCACAGTACCTTTGCCGTTGCAGCCTTATATTTCAAAAATATGGTCGAATGCTTATTCTATGGGGTTCGACCCTTATACAGGCGAAATTTATGTGGGGGACGCTTTGGACTTCGTGCAACGCGGAACGATATATCGCTTCAAAAGAGACCAATTGGTTGATGACTTTAAAGCGGGTAATATTCCCGGTGGGTTTTATTTTTTCTAAGTAATTTTCTGAGAAAGCTTTGAAAGACAAAGAATTATTGCTGTGATAATTTTAGGTAAGGCAATCAAAAAAACAGTTTATTTTTTGTTAGTTGGTACTTAATTCAGCGCTTAATCCTTGTTCGAGTAGCTTGGTACATCGAGGAGCCAAATCGTCATAAGACCCTGTTTTGACAATGCATTTTCCCTTCAAGTGCACCAACCAGGCACATTGTTCCGCCTGAATAGGGGTGTGCTCGCAGATATCAATTAAACACAAGATGACGTGGTCAAATGTATTGATGTCATCATTCCACAATACAATTGAAACCCCGCTATCTACGAGCGTATCGGTTTCTATTTGTTCTAGTTCTTTTACCTTCTCAAGCCGCAATTCGTTCATGCTGCAAATTTATTAAAATTTGTGGTCACCCCACGTTGTTACTCATAAAACAAAGTTATTAACAAGCTTATTAAATATGAGTTGAAAAAATTCTTCAAAATGATTTTGTTGGCAATTGAATTTTAGTATCTTGCGGTGTAATTCATTAAAACAAAAGGATAGGTTCACCTCTACTTCATATTGCATGTTCACAGAAAAAAATGTTTGCAGAATTATATTAATTCTACTGCTGCTTTCGGAATCTTTTCCGGTTTTAGCTCAGGACATGCATTTTGTAAGTTATTTTGTCAAATCGTCTAATGATTGGCAAGAAATAACAGAAGATATACATCGGAAACAAGTACAATCAGCAAAAATTCATGTACAAGCAGGAACAACAATAGAAGAATTGTCTTTTGATTTCCCAAAATTACACCATCTAGAAATCGTTGGTACTGGCGAAATAAAAACGATAAATACAAGGTTATTTCACTTTTCCAATCAGACAAACATTCGAATAAATAATATTCATTTTGTTGTTGGGTCGGTCAATAATTCGACGTTTTTTATCAACGCTGAGGATTACGCAGGGATTTTCGAATTGGTTTCAGCAGAAATTTCACTGCAACATCAAAGCATCCGACTGAATGGAGTGGAAGGGGCTTTTGAGGCTAAACATTCGAGAATTACCCAAACGATAAGCAATACGAGTGAAAATTCACTTTTGTTTCAAGATTTAAAAGGTCTACTACTTTCTCAAACTGAGCTAGAGGTGCAACAGGTGCACCTTTCGGGCGTTGCGGATATTCGAATCCAAAAGTCCACCATTAAGATACAAAATGACTTTGTTGTTTCTCAAGTAAATAAAGCTGATTTTTCTCAGAACACCATTAACTTCATCTCGGGTGGACTGAATATATCTGCTCCACCAACATTATTAAATGAAAACAGGGGAAGAACTACTTCGAGTTTTAGTGTTGTCAACAATATGATTTCTTCCAGCACATCTACAGCAGTAATCATTGAAGGGTTGGACAACATATATTTTGTACACAATTCCATCCGAGGCCGTATTGCCTTTTCGGCACCGTTGCTTTTCGTTGGTACCATCAAGAACAATATCTTTTATGGATCCAACGGTTTGGCCTTTGATTTAGAAGGATTCGGGACACAACTCGAACTTGATTACAATATATATTATTCAAAATCAGGAATTTTAGCACGAGTAGGGGAGAGCATATGGGAACATCTAATCGATTGGCAGCTTGACCTTTCTCAATTTAATGCCCACAGTCATCAAGGTGATCCGGTATTTGTCAGCCCCATGGATTTACATATTAAAGGTTTACTACCAAATAATAAAGGGGATTCTACAGTTAACATTCCCATAGATTTTGATGGAGATTTACGACCGTTGCCCCTAGGATCGGCGGTAGATATTGGTGCTGACGAATACTTACCACCTATTATTGACGTTGTGCTTTCATCTATATTTATTGGTAGTGACAATTGTCAAAATGCTTCATTAGCCTTGTTCGGTGTGGTTGAAAATTTCGGAACCACAATCATTCCCGCTGGAACAGTTTTGGAAGTTCAAATATTTGATGGACTAACCACGCAAGTTATCTCTACAACTTTAGGTAATCATGTTCACTCAGGTGAACGCGATACCATTTTTATTCAATCCTTACTATATCAAAATGGCACCATCCTAAATATACTTGGAAATCTTTTTGTTAATGCAGATAACCGCCCTGACAATAATGCCATTTCAAGGACCTTAAGTTTGGCGCCTCAGCGTCCGTTGGTCATAGATTCAGTTAGTATTTGTTCTTCGGCAACAAGTGTCACCTTAACAGCTCTCCAGCCTTTAAATTACCCAGTATTGTGGTTTGAAGAAGCATCAGATTCCATTCCTTTTGGCATAGGTAATGCGGTTGCTTCTACTCAATCAGGAATATTTGCGCCAATAGATTCTTTTTATGCTGGTGTAGCTAGCTTTCCATCCAGTTTGAAAACTCCCTTTTCTGGGTCAGATACTATTGATGTAAGTAACTTAACCATCTCTCCAAAAACAAATATATTTATTACCGATGTTTCTGTGGTACCAATCGAAAGTGGATGGAGTTTTGTTAATGTTTTTGTCCGTAAAAATCCAACAGAAAGCTGGCAACTGCTCTACATGCAAAACGATTTGCTTCAGGCCAACCATTTGAGGAAGTTTTCTTTTAATACTCCCTATGCTGTTATGCTAGGAGAATCAGCAGAAATTCGAATTTTAATTAACTCCGGGTCTAGGCTTAGAGGGCTGTATTTTCAGGACGATACGGAGAGTATCATAGAAAATCAAGACATTAGTATTCAACCAACATTAAATACAACTAGTGTAGGTGCAGGAATGAAGGAAGGTTTCTTTAGCGGAAAGATTGGGTATTTGATAGAGCCTTGTCCCAACTTTAGAAGTAACGTAAGTGTTTATTCTGCGGAAGATACGGTCTATGCTGCATTTACAACGATTCAACAGCCAGATGGAAGTATTCTTTTTGATGCTTCGTCTTCTTTGGGAAATCGATTTGTTTGGGATTTTGGAAACGGTTACTTTTCCATGGGGCAACAAGTACTCCATCATTACTTTAATGAAAATGAGTTTCTTGTGACCCTCACTGTTTACAATGACCCCTGTGGCTTGCAAGACAACACCAATTTATCCGTTGCGGGTAGTTTATCTGATGTTTATGAAAGCAATCAAGATATTCAGGTCTTTCCTAACCCCTCGTCAGATTACATTCAAATTTTTGGCAACTTTCGCAATAGTTCAGATGCAATACGAGTGACAATAGTTAACGCACTGGGTCAGAAAGTACAAGAAACTGCTTTCTACAATGATAGCCCCAATCGTATTATCGACATATCTGGGCTTTCTAATGGCTTGTATTATATTACTTTAGAGGATGATCTTGGAGAACTTGGCGTGCATAAAGTGGTGAAAAACTAGTATTGAGCAACGCTTAAAATTTAATTTTCACTCCAAATTCAACAAACCTACTTACTAAATAAATTGTATTTTAAGATGCAATAAATTGCTCTGAAACCATCTTTCCAATTTATTTTCTTTCCCTCTTGATAAGTACGGCCGTAATAAGAAATGCCTACTTCATAAATTCTTATTGCAGGCACACGAGAAATTTTCGCGGTAACTTCTGGTTCAAACCCAAAACGATTCTCCTTCAATTCTAAACTTTGAAGAATTTTGGTATTGAAAAGTTTATAACATGTTTCCATATCCGTTAGGTTTAGATTTGTGAACATATTACTCAAAAACGTAAGGAACTTGTTGCCGATAGTGTGCCAAAAGAACAAAATACGATGTGGATTGCCACCCATAAAACGCGAGCCAAAGACGCAGTCTGCGTTTCCCTCTATAATAGGTGCCAGTAGGATATTGTATTCACGTGGATCATATTCTAAATCGGCGTCTTGAATAATGGTAAAATCTCCAGTTGCGTGTTGAATACCCGTTCGAAGCGCCGCGCCTTTTCCTTTATTGAAATCGTGACGGTAAAAGAAAATACGCTCAGTTGGATGCGTAGCTATGTATTCTTTAATGACTGCCTCTGTACCATCTGTAGAAAAATCATCTACAATGATTAGTTCTTTTGCCCCCTGATTGAGTAAAGTTACATCAATTATTTTATCCAGTATTTTGTGAATAGTTGCAGCT
This sequence comes from Schleiferiaceae bacterium, assembly GCA_022565875.1. Classification (GTDB taxonomy): domain Bacteria; phylum Bacteroidota; class Bacteroidia; order Flavobacteriales; family Schleiferiaceae; genus JAIULY01. Next base: position 5,357 of record JAIULY010000002.1, read on the forward strand.
TCATTAAAGGCAGGAATTACAATTGAAAGCGTATAGTTTTGCATCGACCGAAGTAATTTTTTTGGCGGTGCAAGATACTACTCAAAATTATAGTATTTACGCAGAAAACAAAAAACACAGTTTGTTTACTTCGCTCCTTCCAAAAGATGTACATGAAACTCTATTGAATAAAAAAGACCCCGGTTAGGGGTCTTTTTTTTAAGATGTCGCAGGTAATATTTTTAAATTTGGGTATTTTGTTTTCCAGAAAGCCAAAGAGGCTTCATTGCTTAAGGTAATAATGGTACGACTGTCTAATTTTACCTTAAATTTTTTATTGATGATATTGTTGTTATCGCTCATAATCTTAGTGATTTATTGTTGTTATAGACGATAACGTTTGTACCGTCATGTTGTTGCAGCGTTACTATTTAAAAAATGTTAAAAAAACTAAAAAGGACCCGCTACAATACCCTTTTAAAAATAAACAACAAAAAGAAAATAACGATTAAAACCAGTGTTACAACGAAATTTCCACGGTAATGAATTTTATGCATGGGCTTATCCTTGGTGTAGCTCCAAAACAGAAAACCAACGAAAGCGATGGCAAAAATCGCAGCAAAAATCCAATGACCGGTTGTTATGTTCTTCATAGTTTCGTGTTTTCTTCTTGGGCTTGGTAGCCAAATAAATGATGTTCTTTTATGATGTGGTCAACGTAGGCAGGAATTTTATCTTCCCACCCTGTTTCTCCATTTTTAATTTGACGTAACACATCAGACGAGAAAATGTGCAAAATTTCGGGATCATAGTTTTCAATATCTCTGATGCGGCGGTTGAATAACAAGTAATCATACAACGGCTTTAATCTCGGATGTATCTTTATCCATTCCGTAGTTTCTACCTCATTGTCAGTTCCTTCAATTTTTGTAGGATAGACATAAACTTTTAAGTCACGACTGAATAGGATACCAAATGCTTCCAAAATACCACCGTTTAGTTCACGGTAATACTTTTCATCAAATATTTCTTTGAGATTACCAACCCCCATAATTAAGCCCATTCGCTCTTTTGTATAGCGACCAAGATACTCAACAAGCTTGTAATACTGTTGATAGTTTGAAATCAAAACGGTTTGTCCTAAAGAACATAGGACTTCGGCGCGATCTAAAAAGTCTTGTTCATCAATTTCACCTGATGCTAACAAATTGTTTAGTGTAATTTCAAATAGGACGACTAAATTGTCGCGGTTGACTTTTTTCTCTTTTACAAAGTAACCGTAGCCTTTTTTTATCATGTCAATATTCACCTTGGTAGCAGGGCGGAAGCTACCGCGAAGAACCAAAATATTCTTTTTATAGAGCAAATCAGCAGGCAAAATATTATTGCCTTCAGGCCCAAAAATCACTGCATCAGTAAAACCTTTTTTGATTAAGTAAAGACTCATCAATCGATTATCGACACTTTCGAAATCTGGTCCGTTAAAGTTAATGCTGTCAATTTCAATAGCGTCTCTGGAAATATTGTCATAAAGTGACTCGAGTAACTCAACGGGTTTTTCCCAATGATAAAAGGCGCCATAAATCAAATTCACCCCTAATATTCCAATGGTTTCTTGTTGATGCCGAGCCTCATTTTCGTGCATTCTTATATGAAAGACAATGTCATTGGGCTCCTTGTCTGGACTGGTTTGAAAACGCATACCTACCCAACCTTGACCTTTAAAGCTTTTTGTGAAATTGATGGTAGCCACAGTGTTTGCGAAAGTGAAAAACTTTTTCGTAGGATGGTCCTCGCGATTTAATCTTTCTGTAATCAATCCATATTCATGGGTCAACATTTTACGCAAACGCGGCTCAGTTACATACCGTCTATCATCCTCAACGCCATAAATGGCATCACTAAAGTCTTTGTCATAGGCAGACATGGCTTTTGCAATGGTTCCAGAAGAGGCGCCAGCTCTAAAAAAATGTCGAACGACTTCCTGACCGGCACCAATTTCTGCAAAGGTACCATATATAGAGGGCTCTAAGTTGATTTTCAGCGCTTTTTGAGCAGGGGATAAGATAATGCGATCCATATAATTCTCATTTAAATTCTGCCTACAAAGTTACAATATAATAATAGGACACCCCTACTTTTTGCCTTACTTTTGAATGAATATTTGCTAGAAAGAATTATTTTTCATGAATGCTTTAAAAATTAAACTACTGGGAACAGGCACAAGTCAGGGTGTTCCAGTAATAGCTTGTGAATGTGAGGTTTGTTCGTCTAACGACCCTAAAGATTATCGCACTAGAACCGCTGCGCTTTTTCAAACGAATCAACTCAACATTGCCATTGACGCTGGACCTGACTTTAGAACACAAATGCTTCAAGCAAAAGTGAAGCATTTAGACGCATTATTGCTGACTCACGAGCATATGGACCACCTGGCCGGATTAGATGATATCCGAGCTTTTAACTTTGCCGCAAAAGCACCTTTGAAAGTGTATGCAGAAAAACGAGTCATCAGCAGATTACTTGTACAGTTTGATTACGCTTTTGCCGAAAATCCGTATCCAGGTGTTCCAAAAATTGAATTAGTAGAAATTGACACCAATCCATTTTATATAAATGACCTAAAAGTCACCCCCATTAGAGTACTGCATCACAAATTACCTGTTCTTGGGTTTAGATTGGGCAATATTTCATATGTCACCGACGTGAATTTTATTGCTTTAGAAGAATTGGAGAAAATCAGGGGTAGTGAGATTTTAGTATTGAGTGCTTTGCATCATAAACCTCATATTTCTCATTATAATCTCGAACAGGCACTTGAAGTAATAGCGACGCTGAACTGTAAAAAAAATTACATTACTCATATGTCTCACTATATGGGGCTACATCAAGTAGTTCAAAAGTCGTTACCAGAAAATGTTTGGCTTGGATATGATGGGCTATGTATTCCTCAAACGGTTAACACATAATGGAAGTAGGGTAAAAATAGACCCCCGCAACCTTGAATTCGGTGCAGGGGTATAGGCGAGATTAGGCAGACATGCCACCATCTATGGTGAAAATACCACCTGTACTAAAACTAGAATCGTCTGACGCCAAGAATAGAGCCATTTTTGCACATTCTTCGTTTGTGGCGTAGCGCTTCATCGGAATACTTTGCTCAAAACCTTTTTTTGCCTCAGCGCCTGCTCCAGGGGCAAATCCTTCTTCCAAAGATCGCATCATACGGTTGTCTACTGGTGATGGATGCATACTGTTGACTCGAATATTATGTGGCGCACCTTCGAGAGCTGCTGAGCGCATTAGACCTATTGTAGCGTGCTTACTGGTAGTATAGGCCAACACGTTAGGTGTACCTTTTAAGCCCGCAACTGAGGAGGTAATAATGACATTGCCACCACCATTCTCCTTCATAACTTTAAAGGCATATTTCAAACCTAGCCAAACACCTTTCACATTGATATTGATTACTCTATCAAAGGTTGATTCATCCATAGCTTCAAGAGGCTCAACAATGCCTTCGTATCCTGCATTAGCAAATAGAATATCGAGTTGGCCAAATTTTGAAACGCAAGTAGTTACGGCATTTTCTTGGTCGACTGCACTACAAACATCGGCCACCAAACCTATCGCACTCGACTCAGGCAGCTCAACTAATGCCTTATCTATGGCGTCTTTATCAATATCCGTGATTACCACTTTTGCCCCCTCCTCAATAAATAACTTTGCTGTTGCAAGACCTATTCCGCCTGCACCTCCAGTTATTAAGGCTACTTTTCCTTGTAATTTCATTTTTTATTGTGTTTTTGGTTACTGTTGCAAATATCCAATGATTTAGAGCGGATAACAATGACTTCCGTCAGATGACCCGAAACACAATAAAATTAAACTCAAAGTAACTGTTAAAAAATATCCTTTGGGATCTTGCTGGCCAAAAAAACTATAAGCTACAGGATTTCTATCAAGAGTCCTTTTAAATATTCTCCTTCTGGGTGAAAAATATTCATGGGATGATCCATTGGTTGCGTAAAACGATGCAACACACGCATGGGTTTTCCCACTTCTATTGCCGCAGCTCTTACAGCATCTGCAAAAAGCGGCGCAGTAATGTGCTGCGAACAACTAAATGTCAGTAACTTGCTGCCAGTACGCATTTTTTTCATGGCCATGGCATTAAGGCGTTTGTAAGCTACTAAAGCATTGTGTGTTACGCGTTGACTCTTGGCAAAGGCCGGTGGGTCTAAAATAATGATATCATAATCCTCATCCATTGACTTTAAATAGTCGAAACCATCAGCCACAATGCCTTGATGTCTGTCCTCAAAACCATTTTGTGCAACATTTTTATTACACAACGCAATGGCCGAGGCAGAAATGTCCACCGAGTCTACTACTCTTGCCCCACCTGATAAGGCATAAACGCTAAAACCACCAGAGTAGGAAAAAGCATTCAGTACTTTTTTTCCCTTGCTAATGGTACTCACAAACTGCCTATTGTCCCGTTGATCTAGAAAAAAACCTGTTTTCTGTCCGGTTTCCCAATCGATAGAAAACTGATGTCCATTTTCAACGACCCACTGATCAGATGGACTACCCAATACATATTTGTTGTTGATGGTTTTGTCTTTTAATGTATCACCACTTTTGTCAAATACCGCCTTCACTTCTGTTACAGCTACCACAGCTTTGGCAATGGTATCGCGCAACTTGTACATTCCCAAAGAATGACACTGAATTACAGCAGTTTGGTTGTAAATGTCGACAATCAGCCCAGGTAGCATATCGGCTTCGGCGAATAGCAAACGATAACAATTTGTCGTTTGTGGTGCGATAAAACCCAAGTTTTGTCGTGATTGATAGGCCAATGTTATGCGCTCTTGAATCCACTCGGCGATATTGGTGATGGCCTTAAAGTCAAGCACTCTTATGGCAATACTTCCCGGACTATAGTAGCCTGTAGCCAGAACCTTTCCCTCATGGGATTGTAAAGCAATCCAATCGCCGTCTGCTGGCGTTTCATCAAAATGTGCTATAGCACCTGAAAATACCCAAGGATGGCGACGTAAAACCGCTTTGTCTTTCCCTTTTTTAAGTGTTGCCTGTATCAATTTCATTTTATTATTTTGTGATGATTGAAAAGTTACAATCGGGGCAAAAATAGGACGAATGAAATGTTCTCTACCTATGTTGTTTGAATATTGTGCAAATTCATCAAAAGAATAACTATGAATCCACCTCCTTTATATCAGCGCCTCTTACTCATCGGTAACTTTAAGTTGCTGAAAGTTCCTTCTAGTGGTGATCTATTAGTGGCTGATAGTCATAAGGAGGAGCTTTTCGGATGGATGCAGCAAGCAAAAACCGTAGAACTCATATCTAGCTTTAAAGCTGCGGCAGGAGGGGAGGAGTACAGTAGCGCTGGCATGTTAACGGGTTGGCTTATTAATGAAAAATGGGCAAATAATCTTTTTTTTATGTGGATGATTTGTCCTGTATTCGTGCTTTTATTGATAAATAAGTTTTGGAAAGCCAATGTAATTGTGTTTCAAATGCCCAATTTTTGGTCGTTTTGGATAATTTTTTTAGCTGTATTTTTTAGGAAAAAGAAAATTATCGCCATTTATGAGGCCAATTGGAGTTGGGGTGCGCCAGAAACTTGGAGCAATCGCTTTCAGCAGTGGATTGTAAAACATCCTAATATAATCGCTAAATTAAAAGTGTTGAGCTATGGTCAGTGGCCGGATGGGGCCTACCATGTATACCCGTATTTTAAACCGATATCCAAAAAGGCCTTACAAAAGTTGCAAAACCAAAAAAGCTTTCAACCGAATAAAGTCTTTTTATGGGTGTCGCAACCCGCTCAAAATCAGAATTGGCAAAAAGTAATAGAGTTTTTTTACAAATGGCAATTCCAACATCCTCACGACCAACTTGTAATGCTGTCAAATAGTAATACTGAGGAAATGAATGATGTTATTCAATTATTAGGGATAGAGGAAAAAATCATTGTACATGAGGGTGTTTCTTTGAAAGTTTTATACCAGTATTTAAATCAATCACATTACCTATTATATCTGCCTACGACTGTTGTATGGCCTACATTGCTGTTGGAAGCCATGCTCGCAGGATGTATCCCCATTGCCACCCGGGTTGGCGTTGTTCCCGAGATAATTGGTTTTGGAAGTAGAGGTATTCCAGTTCGTAATGCTGCGGATGATATTTTCAATCAACTACAGAAACACGAAGAAATTGAGGTGCATTTTACAAGTAAATCATTGCTGATTTCTGCTTGGGCTCAAGATTTAGGCGCAGAAAGGTTTCAGTTATTGCTCAACGAATTAGTATATGACATTGGGTATATTAAAAGTGCTGATATCGCCATTTACAGATGACACGAACCAAAGAAATTATGCTTCAAGACAAGCGAGTGGTGCTGTATACAAAAGAATTAACCCCAAGTAAAAGACTTGCATTGCAACGTCTAAGCCATTACTTTAGCAAGCAAAACACTAAGGTGTTGGTGCTTACAAGTGGCTATGACTTTGTCCTCCAGTTAGCTATGCCTACTGATGTTACTTATCTATACTTAAATCCCAGAACCAAAAGAGCGCTCCAAATTCAATTTATTATATCTGATATCCAAGCATTCGCGCCTGATGCTCTTATTGTTATAGATAAAATTGAGTTAAATGTACTTTTATTTTTGCTTTTTATCAAGACTGATTTTTTACTTTTAAAAACCCGACAAAATTTTTGCACTACATCTAGTTGGGGCAGTCACCGCATTTTAAAGAAATGGTTGCATACTGTAGTTTTTGATTTTAGTTTTTGGGTCCCGATGTTTACAACAATCCCTAGGGTTAAAAATCCCAATAAAATATTGATTAGTTTCGCCACATATCAGTACATCAGAAAGCAAAAACAAGATTTACTGCAAAAACACACCCCGCTTTTTATGGTCTATCATATGGATAAACAGTTGATTATCGATGAAGCGGTAAACAAACAAGGTCCCCATTTACAGCAAATGTTAGGACAAGCTTCTTGTGTTTTACTAACGCCAAATGATGAAAAATACTGCATGCTTGCAGCGGAAGCACTTGTGCATGATATTCCCGTTTTAAAATTGGGCACCCCTGTGGCTTTTTTAGAAGGCGTGCTGCCAGAAGTCAATTCGATAGCTTCACTAACGTCAGCAATTAAAGATTATAAGATGACAGACATAAAAAGCGCGTTTTTTAATAGTATCACATCATCCTCAAAATCCAATGTATAAGGTTTTTAAGCGTATTGCAGATGTTTTATTGGCAATTTCTTTATTGTTGCCAGTAGGTGTTTTTTTGGGATTGTATTATCCGATTGGGAAATGGTATTTTAAAGACGTCTTTTTTTATCAGGAACGTGTTGGACTGGATGAAAAGACCTTTGTAATAGTGAAATTAAAAACCATGCGCTCAGCGGACGATGCGGATTCTAGAGGACGATTGGGTAAACTTTTGCGTCAATTTTCTTTAGATGAGCTTCCGCAATTAATCAATATCCTCAGGGGAGATATGTCTTTTGTTGGCCCCCGTCCGCTGCTTGTGGAATATTTGCCGCTGTATTCTGAAAGGCAAAAGTTGCGACATAAAGTGCTACCTGGAGTAACGGGCTTGGCGCAGGTAACGGGCAGAAATGCCATCTCTTGGACAGCTAAATTTGAAAAAGATATTTATTATATTGAAAATCAATCATTTTTGTTAGATGTGAAAATACTATTGCGCACAGCGTATAAAGTCTTTCGAGTAGGGGACGTCGATGCTCATCCCCACGTTACAATGGAGAAATTCAACGGAAAGAATTAATTTTTTCAGCAGGAATAAAAAAGATTTGCGTTGATAATTGCTTTTTTTTCCAACTAAATCCCAACTATAGCTGTTGTAATTTTGCAAAAAAATATATCCAATGGTCAACTTTAACGGAGATATCATTTATAGAGAAGAAGCGACACTATCCCTCGGGTCGCGACTAGTAAAGTATGGCGATGGCCTCTTTGAAACGATGAAATACAGCCAAGGGGTGATTCATTTCTTTGAAGACCATTATTTTAGGTTAATGAGCTCTATGCGTATTTTGCGAATGGAGATTCCAATGCATTTCAGTCCTGAGTATTTACTAGAGCAAATCCAAGAGACTATTGCGGCAAATCACTTAGAAAAACGCAGCGCAAGAATCCGGTTTGCTATTTATCGAGCAGGAAAAGGCTTGTACACACCAGAAACGCTTGACATTGGCTGGTTTTGTGATGTAGGGCAACTAGCCGATGAGTTTTATCCGATATATAATTCAGGGATTGTTTTAGATCTTTATAAAGATCATTATAAGGCTCCGGGGCTGTTATCATCTCTAAAGTCTTCAAACAGTTTGATTTATGTCTTAGCTGGTGTATTTGCCAAAGAGAATTCTTTTGATGATGTTTTGCTGATTAACACCAATAAACAAATCACTGATAGTATATCGTCTAATGTTTTTTTATTAGTTGGAGATACGTTAAAAACCCCGACATTGGAGAGTGGTGCGCTGAGAGGCATTTTGAGAAAACAAGTTCTTGAGCAAGCAGAAAAAATTGGTTTGCAAGTGGAAACCGCTGCTATTTCTCCTTTTGAGCTACAAAAGGCGGACGAGGTGTGGCTAACTAATACGATAAAAGGCGTACAATGGGTAAGTAATTATAGAAAGAAAAAGTTTGTTGGCGAAAAAGCTAATGAGATGACCGCGCAATTAAACAAAGTAATTCGCCAAAATGCATTGCTTGGCAAGGTGCTGTAAAGCTGGAGCACACATTAGTTCAGTAAGGGATTTTCTGGCGCGTTAGCCCATAGTTTAAAATCCCCTCCTGTTTCCAATAAGATGGTTTTCCAGAGGTTGGGCAATTCATTAGCGATTAGGTCATGATAATTTTTATCTACAATTAGCCAACTACCTTGCTTGATTTCTGTGGCTAGTTGCCTAGGACCCCAGCCAGTATATCCCAGGAAAAACTGGATATTTCCCGAGTTGAGCTGACCTGTTTCGAGGCCTTTTTCAACATCTTGAAAATTGCCACCCCAAAAGATTCCAGGCGCTACTTCATGGCAATTCTTTATTCTAGTGGGAGCGGTATGCAGATAGTGTAAACTATCCAAATCAACCGGGCCACCTTTTTTTATTGGAGCAGACCAACCTGCTTTCGGGGCAATGGAGGCCAACTCAATTGAACTGTTCTTGTTGATAACAAAACCAATCGTGCCATTTTCATTGTGTTCTACAATAAAAATAACAGCACGTTCAAAATTAGGGTCTCCTAAAAAGGGCTGGGCAACTAAAAATTTACCTGGGGATAAGGTTTCGTCCATGTGACTTACATTTGCATCGAAATTAACACAACGTTAGTTAACACGCAATAAATTTTTGTAAAATGAATCGCGATTTAAAAGATGTTCGAGAAAACTATCAAAAAGCCGAACTGGTAGAAACGGAAGTAGCTGATAATCCATTTGTTCAGTTTTCTAATTGGTTTGACGATTACAAGAAACTCAATAAACCAGATTTTAATGCGATGATACTCGGCACCGTTGGTGAAGATGGTTTTCCTCACACGAGAGTAGTGTTACTAAAAGAAATTCGAAATAGTGAGTTTGTGTTTTTTACCAATTACAACAGCGACAAAGGAAAACATATTGATAAAAATCCGAGAGTGAGTTTGCTGTTTTTTTGGCCAGAGCGGGAACAACAAGTGCGGATCTGTGGTACAGCTGCAAAAATTCCACCCCAAGAAAGCACGGATTATTTTCATTCTCGACCTATTGCTAGTCAAATAGGTGCCATAACCTCTCCACAAAGCCAAATTATTTCTAGCAGAGCTTTTCTTGAGGAGGTTTTTCAAGAGAATCTCAAAAAGTTTGAAAGTCTAAGCAACATCCCTCGACCCAACAACTGGGGTGGTTTTGCCATTAAGCCCGAGTCTTTTGAATTTTGGCAGGGTAGAAGTAGTCGTCTTCACGACCGCATTAAATACACTAAAAATAATGAGGGAAATTGGGGGAGTGTTCGTTTAGCTCCATAAAAAAAGGCCGCATGAAATGCGGCCTTTATTTTTTTTCTAATACTTATCCGTTGACTTTACTGTCAAGAGCATTACCTGCTTTAAATCGTGTTACTTTTTTTGCGGAAATTTGAATTTTAGCTCCAGTTTGTGGATTTCTTCCTTCTCTGGCATTTCTTTCTGCTATTGAAAAAGTGCCAAAGCCAATAAGAGATATTTTACCACCTCCAGCCAAGGTGTCACCCACATGTTTTGTAAATGATTCTAGCGCTGCTGCGGCTTGAGCTCTTTCGATTTCTGCATCGGCTGCAATTGCATCGATCAATTCTGATTTGGTCATAATTGTGCTTTTAAATTAATTTTTTTTATTGATTGTTGTCGGACAAATTTAATTGTTTCTCGTTGTCTTACAACTCAATTTTTGAAAATTATCCAATTTGTTGATAATTTCAATAAATTGTTAATAAGTTGAGAGTGGCGCTATTGGTGAAACTAAACTGGGTAGCCTGTGAATGAAGCAATGAATTTAATCATAATTATAACATATCGATTTACTTTTTTCTTTTTTTTAACTCATTGATTATCATTGACTAAATAAAATATTGAAATCTGGTTGTAGAATATTTGGGAATTAATTTCCTGAGGTTTATATTGCGGTTTCAGAATTTCAACAACTCAAATTTGTAAACATATGTCTATCAGAAAAAAGCTGAAAAGAATTTTTAAGAAATCCAATATAACGGCACCAATAGGGGAGAAAACGCAAAACAAAAACACCTCTGTAGAGGTTAAAGAAGCCAAATTAGCATTAATTGAACACGAATTATTAAATCAACTTGAATGAGTTCAAAAAGCATATTAGTTATAGGTGGATCCAAGGGTATTGGTGCAGAAATTGTGAAACAGCTTCGCGACGCTGGCCATATCGTTTACACTGCCAGTCGGTCAGGTGAGGCAAACAATTATCACCAAATTTATGATGCGTCGTCAAAAGACGCCTCACTTCAATTGCCAGAAGCGCTTGACGGGGTGGTTTACTGCCCGGGAACAATAAACTTGAAGCCTTTTCATCGCATATCGGTAGATGCATTTGAAGAAGAAATGCAAATCAATTTTTTTGGAGCCGTAAGGGTACTTCAGCAAACATTTCCGGTTTTAAAGAAAGGCCAGCATCCTTCTGTGGTATTGTTTTCTACTGTTGCGGTTTCTCAAGGCATGCCTTTTCACGCAGGTATTGCCTCTGCCAAGGGAGCTTTAGAAGGTTTAATACGTTCCTTGGCTTCAGAATGGTCGCCGACAATACGCGTCAATGGGATTGCGCCCTCGCTAACAAATACATCCTTGGCCGAAAAGTTATTAAACAATGACCAAAAGAAAAAAGCTTCTGATGAAAGACATCCTTTAAAGCGCATTGGTGAGGCAACTGATTTAGCAAGTGCTGCTACATTTTTGCTCGGGGAGCAATCTTCGTGGATAACTGGGCAAATTTTACATGTCGATGGCGGCATGTCTTCTATACGTCCCATTTAAATATTCAAACCTTTGATTTTAAACGACTCCTTTAACAAACAAGCCATCCTAGATTGGGAGAGTAGGTTTCGAGCTAATTTTTTTCATGCAGCTTTAGGCGTCAAGCCAGCAGTACTGATTGGGACTATAGATGAAAATAGCAATGCTAATTTGGCCATTTTCTCCTCCGCTTTTCACCTCGGCAGTAACCCACCCATATTTGGTTTTATGATGCGTCCCCCTGATGTTAGACGTGATACGCTGAATAATATCTTGAAAGCAGGAGAGTATAGTTTAAGTATCTTTCAGTCGGATGCCATAGACCAAGCTCACCAAACATCAGCCAAATACGAGCCCCATATCGATGAGTTTGACGCTGTTGGTTTAGATAAAGTTATTTGGGAAGGAGTGCCTATTCCTAAAGATAGTCCACTTTCCATGAAACTACAATTTTTAGAGGCTATTGATATCCATCACAATAAAACACAGCTTATTTTGGGAGAAGTGGTTGCCGTTTATGCCAATGCACTGCAACTTACTGACGATGGCTTGATTTTGCACGAAGAAAACAATATTGTCGGAGTTTCTGGCTTAGATACCTATTACACTTCAAAAAAGGTAAAGCGACTGAGCTATGCAAGACCAAACGAAAACCCAAAAACACTTTAAATTGTAGTTTATGCAAACAACTATTTTTTGGTTTCGAAGAGATTTGCGACTGCACGACAACAAAGGGCTGTTTAAAGCACTAACAGAGGCAGGTAATGTTCAGCCTTTGTTTATTTTTGATAAAGATATTCTAGACAAACTTTCTGACACCGCCGATAAACGAGTTAGTTTTTTGCACGATACCATATCTAACTTGAAGCAAGAGCTCGAAAAAATGGGTAGTACTCTTCTTGTAAAATACGGTAAGCCATTTGAGGTTTGGCAATCGCTTATTGATGAGCTGGATATTACAGCTGTTTACTTGAATAGAGATTACGAACCTTACGCCCAAAATAGAGACAAAGCTATTTTTGATTTATTGGCAGAAAGGGACATAAAATGCTATGGGTCAAAAGATCACGTCATTTTTGAGAAATCAGAAGTCGTAAAAGATGATGGAAAACCCTATACGGTTTTCACACCCTACTCCAAAAAGTGGAAAAAGCTGTTAAGTGAGGCTGATTTAAAGGACTATCCCTCTGAAGAGCATTTACATAAGCTAAATATAATGGATGCCTCTGCTATGCCATCTCTCGAAGATATGGGATTTACTTATACTTCTTACGAAGCAGGCGCATTAACTCCCAGGGAGGAAGTTGTTACTAATTATCATTTGGATAGAGACTTGCCCTCTAAAAAGGGAACAACAAGAGTTTCCGTTTCATTGCGTTTTGGATTGAGTAGCATTCGTCAGTTTGCAAAAAAGGGCAGTGCACTCAACGAAAAATGGTTAAATGAATTGATTTGGAGAGACTTTTATCAAATGATCATTTATCATTTTCCGCATTCTGTAAAAAATTCATTTAAACCTGCCTATGATGCCATCGAATGGGAAAACGATGAAGTCACATTTCGGGCTTGGTGTGAGGGTAGAACGGGTTATCCCATTGTAGACGCTGGTATGCGCGAGCTCAACACCACCGGATTCATGCACAATAGGGTAAGAATGATTGTTGCCAGTTTTTTGACAAAACATTTATTAATAGACTGGCGCTGGGGGGAGGCCTACTTTGCAGAAAAATTGATGGATTTTGAGCTCGCATCCAATGTAGGGGGGTGGCAATGGGCGGCTAGTAGTGGTTGTGATGCTGCACCATATTTTCGTGTATTTAACCCCTATTTGCAGCAAGATAAATTTGACAAAGACTACGAATACGTTAAAAAGTGGGTCCCCGAATTCCAATCAAGTCAATATCCTGCACCAATAATAGAGCATAAATACGCGCGTGAACGAGTGCTAAAGCGCTTCAAAGATGCACTTGGCTAATAGGTGCTTTTGATAAAAGCAATTTAGTTGTTCGTCACAAGCTATTCATTAATTATCTTTGCACCACTAAAAGCAAGAAATACGAGTAATGATATATCCTATAGTAGCCTACGGCGATCCTGTATTAAAGAAAAAAGCAAGCCCTATTGACAAGGATTTTGAAGGCCTGAGCCAATTAATCGAAGATATGTATGAGACCATGGAAAATGCTCATGGTGTCGGCCTTGCAGCGCCACAAATTGGCAAAGCTATTCGGATTTTTATTGTTGATGCCTCTCCTTTTGCTGAAGAAGGTGAGCCGGATTACGAGGTGCTGAAAGATTTTAAAAAAACCTTTATCAATGCACAAATCATTGAAGAGGTTGGAGAGCCTTGGGCCTTCAACGAAGGCTGTTTGAGTATTCCTGAAATTAGAGAGGATGTATTTAGAAAACCGAAAGTTACTATACGCTACTTCGATGAAAACTTCAATGAATTTAATGAAACATTCGAAGGATTGCCAGCTCGCATTATTCAACATGAATACGATCACATCGAGGGCATTTTGTTTACGGATAGATTGTCTACTTTAAGAAAGCGATTGCTTAAAGGAAAGTTGAGCAATATCTCCAAAGGAAAAATAGTTGCCGATTACAGAATGCGTTTCCCATTAAAATAATAGTTCAAATTAAATTCATGCTAACTAAAACAGTTAAGTGCCTTGTATTAATAGCTGTAATGACATTGCACGGCTGCAACAGTGCAGGTGATCACGATTCAAGCACATCAAGGCCTAAAGCATCTGAAACCTTAACGTATCTAACTGAACTGGAGGAAACCCTCAATCAATCGCTTGAAGAAATGAACACCCCCTTTGCAGATAGTGTTGCTGAGGCCTTCACAAATTTTTCAAGAAATTATCCTGAACACGAACAAGCACCAATGTTTTTATTTAAAGCTGCAGAAATTCGCGTGAATCAAACAGGGAAGGCACTTTTTGGGGTTGTGTTGTTTCAAGAATTAATTGAGCGCTTCCCTGAGAGCAAACTCGCTCCTAACGCATTGTTTATGATCCCAATGACCTTTGATGCCGTGTTGGGAGATGACACGAGAGCCTTAAAAGGATATCGAGAGTTTTTGAATCAATATCCCGATCATGAATTCGCTAGCGAAGCAAGAAATTTACTTCATCTTATAGAAAGTAGCCCGGACGATTTGTCCAAAGTAAAAGAATGGTTGAAAAATGCTGATAGCCTAACTAACTAGCTATTAGCATTAAAACACATATTTTATCCCCTTAATCACTAATTAAAAATTAACTTTATGAGCGTAATGAACGTTGAGTCTATCTTGGCAGTAACTGGGAAGTCTGAATTATTTAAAATGGTTGCTAGAGGACGTAATGGTTTGATTGCAGAAACTTTAGACGGTTCAAAAAAGATGCCTATCGGTGCACATCAAGGAGTAAGTGCCTTATCAGAAATAGCCATTTACACGTATGAGAAAGAAGTGCCTTTGAAGGAAATTTTAGGAGCAATTTATGCAAAGTTTAGTGGTGAAAAAGCACTTTCGCCCAAAGATTCGGCCGACACACTAAAGAAAACTTTTGCAGAGGTTTTACCAGACTATGATGCAGAGAGAGTTTATGTTTCGGACATTAAAAAGGTTTTTGGATGGTATAATCAGCTAATCGCAGCTGGCTATGGATTGGAGGCAGCCCAAGAAGAAGAACAAAGTGAAACGGTTACCGAAGATTCAGCAACAGACGAGACTAAGGCCTCATAGGAATGCATTCTAAAAAAGAAAAGTTAGCGGCATTTGGTAAGCTGTTGGATATCATGGACGATCTTAGGGAAAAATGTCCCTGGGATCAAAAACAGACCATGGAATCTCTGAGCTATCTCACTGTAGAAGAGACCTACGAGCTTACGGATGCCATCAGTGAAGGTAATTTAGAAGAGGTGAAAAAAGAAATTGGAGACCTCATGCTTCACATGGTTTTTTATTCAAAAATCGGTAGCGAGAAACAAGCTTTTGATATTGCTGACGTATTGAATGGCATTTGCGAAAAATTAATATACAGACATCCACATATTTATGGGGATGTCACCGTATCTAGCGAGGCGGAAGTTAAAGCAAATTGGGAAGCCTTAAAATTAAAAGAAGGTAAGAAGTCTGTTCTGGAGGGTGTCCCAAAATCATTGCCTGCATTGGTAAAAGCCATCCGAATACAAGAGAAAGCTAAAGGTGTAGGGTTTGATTGGGATAAGCCCGAAGATGTATGGTCTAAAGTTCGTGAAGAGCTGCAGGAGTTTGAACAGGCTATGCAAAATCAAAATACCGAGGAAGCTGAAAATGAATTCGGTGATCTGCTTTTTTCATTAATTAATTTTGCACGTTTCAAAAACATCCATCCAGAAACTGCTTTAGAAAAAACGAATAAAAAGTTTATTAAACGCTTTCAATACATTGAAAAAAAGGCCAATAGTCAAAATAAAAACATCCAGGATTTAACCCTAGCGGAAATGGACGTGTTCTGGAATGAAGCAAAACGTCAATAAAACAATCCAATGGAGTATACAAAGCGAATGCCGCCTATTTTGTCAACCGTTCTGTCTTCATCATATAATACATCCCAATCATCGCGATTTGAGAAAAGTAAAATGGCTTCTATTGAAACGCTCTGATTTTGAGTTATTTGATAGCGAATACCTGGAATTGCCACCATGGCAAAACTAACCCCTCGAGTTTGAGTAATTGGAAAATTGACAACGCCTTCGGGATTTGAAACACTAGCGGCAAATCGAAAGGCACCAACGCCAGCTTTAACGTAAGGTTTTAACTTTAGACTGGTGTAACCGAAAAAAGTGTGTCGAATTTGCAGGCTAACTACTTGACCGCGACCCTGAACTTGCCAACCGCGGTGTGGATTTTTGTGGTTGAAGTCGCTTGCAAAATAGCTAAGTGTATTCGCCTCGAATCCAATAGATTGTTCGGGGTTGAGGACACGAAAATAGGAAGCACTAAACTGACCTCTTGCTTCTAAAAACAAGGTGTTTATAGTACTTTGGTTTGCTATATCCCCAGATATGTTGGCAGTGCCTAAAGACATCCCGATTTCGTTGTGGCGGTAAAAGGGCTGACTAAAGCAGGTAATAAAAAACATTCCAAGAACAAAAAGTAATAATGCCTTTTTTATTCTCATTTTTCGTTGTTGTGTGTTGAACAAAATTAATCTAATTTAGCTTAACTCGATAAAAATTTATTTTTTCATCGATAATTTTTTACATCAAGCAAGATGAACTTTGAACTCCATACCCACTTTGTAATTGACGCTAAACGCTTTACTACAGCAGAATTTCTATCAGAATACTTTCTTGAATCAAGCTTTGAGTTTCAGATACAGCAGTTTGTACAAGAATGGCTCTGTGATGATTTTCAAATAGAAGCTCAAACTTCAGGCACAACTGGCGCCCCAAAACGTGTTTTACTTTCAAAAGCAGCCATGAAGGCGAGCGCCAAAAAAACAGCGTCTATCTTTCAATTGCATGCTGGAAGCACAGCTTTATTGGCTATGCCGATCCATTACATCGCGGGGAAAATGCAGATTGTTAGAGCCCTTGTCAATCAATGGGATTTAATTATTCAAACACCATCTTCAAAGCCATTGGAAAACGTTACACATCCCGTTGATTTTGTTCCTTTAGTACCAAATCAAGTAGTAGATCAAATTAGTTTTTTGAAAAATGTAAAAATACTTTTAATAGGGGGTGCCCCGATTTCTAAATTGTTGTGGGAACAATTGGTTGCGCTAAGAAATCAGCTGGAAATTTCTATCTTTCAATCTTTTGGCGCAACGGAGACCGTATCTCATATTGCCATTCGTGAAGTTGCAGGAGATTTCGACAGTACCTTTTATCGTTGTCTTCCTGGAGTGACTGTAGAAACAAGTACTAGCGGGACTTTAACTATTCTAGCACCTCAGTTGACAGGGGTACCTGTTTTATTTACAAATGATTATGTCACAATACAATCTTCAACTTCTTTTAAATGGTTGGGAAGAAAGGATTTCGCCATTAATAGTGCGGGTATAAAAATTCATCCTGAAATAGAAGAATTAAAGTTAATTGATCAAATTCCACTTCCTTTTGTAATCATTGGCATTCCTGATGCTGTTCTCTTTGAAAAAGTTGTGTTGGTATTGGAGGGCGCAACCGAAATCCCAAGAAATATTTATAGTCATTTTGAAAAATTAGAGCGCCACAAACGGCCTAAGGCAGTTTATGTTCTGGAAACCTTTCCGCGCACCGAAACAGGAAAGATAAAGCGACTTGAGGTACGTCGTTTGGTAGAAAATCTCAAATCATAAAGGACATTCGCCATAAAGCCAATTTACCAAAAGTGGTAGGATTTAGTGCAGCACACTAAACCAAGCAATAATACCTGCTGTAATTATTGTTAGAAGTTTTTTTAAGTTAAAACGGTGATCTTGCTCGGCCTCAAATAAAATTGTTGTGGAAATGTGAAAAAATATACCAATAACAAAAGCTGTTATGTGATTGGAGTAATGAAGCGCCACATGGAGTGAATTGCCCAAAATAGCAGCCAGTGGGGCCAAGAGAGCAAAAATTAGCATGATGATTAGGGCAATTTTTTTTCCAATATTCAGTTGCAACATCATAATATACAAAACGATAGAAACAGGGATTTTATGAACAACAATTCCAAGTAAAAGTGATCGAGATGAGACATCATCTGCTTGAACAAAAAGTGGAATACCTTCAAAAAAAGCATGTAAAAAAAGGCCAAGCAACGCAGAGTAGGGGACTATGCCTTTTTTGAATTGCTTACCGTGCATGTGTCCGTGTTCTATCCCACTCGAAAGCCATTCGAGTAAAATTTGAAAAATAAACCCTAGCAAAATCATCAATCCAATGCTGTGGTCATGTTGCAAAAGGGCTTCTCCTTCGTGGTGATGGTGATGACCACCGGTGAATACCTCTGGCAATAGGTGCAAAAATGAAATGGATAGTAAAAAAGCCCCACTAAAAGCAGTTAATAGCTTTAAATTTGGTTGATTACTTTGTGGACGAAACAGTTCGACAATGGCAACACCAATTACCACCGAAGCGATGAGGAGTATTATTTTTAACGTCATTTCTTTACCACTAAAATTAATCGTTCAGATGTTTTTTCATCAAAGGGATGTAGTGAAAAATTACCAAAAACATTTTCAATTTGAAAGTCTATGGTATTGAAAAAGGCTGTAAAATCAGCCAAGGTTAATCCCATAACTTTTTCCTCAAAAAAATAAACGTCGGTTTTATCTTTTACTATTATCTGCTTTACAATAAAGCCTGCATCCCAAAAGCGTTTAATAAAAAACTGTACACCATCAATTTCCTTTGATTCCTGGGGCACAAGCTGTTGTTTGATTTTTGTGCTATTTAAAAAGTCAATTACAAAAGTGCCACCTGTATTGAGGCTATCGTAGACGTGCTGCAAGGCAGTTTGGTGGTTTTGTTTAGAAGGAAAATAACCAAAGCTGGTAAACAAATTGAACACTGCATCAAATTTTTTATTGCCAAAGGGCTGCAACATATCTTTTATTTCAAAATGCAGCAGTGAATTTTCAAACTTTTTGGCCTTGTCAATATTGTTGGGTGATAAGTCATATCCTGTAACAGCATACCCATGTGAAGCTATGTGTTTGGCATGGCGTCCTGTCCCACAGGCTAAATCCAAAATTTTTGCAGATTTTGGCAGCTGTAAAAAGTTTATAAGTGCGTTAATGTTATTCTCAGCTTCGGTTATATCTCGGTGTCGGTATAATAAATGGTAGTAATCTGTATCGAACCATGTTTGATACCATTCTTCTTTTTGCATCACTGTTTCATTTTGCGCAAAAATAAGTTAAAATTCCCCCGATTGATCTATTCTTTAAAAATGATTTTACGACTAGTCATATACAAACAACGATTTAATCTTCAGGCTTTTTGACAACTATTTTAAGAAAATGAAAATAGAGCTGATGCCAATAAACTATTCTTGAAGTAAAATATGTACGCGCACATCTTGTGGGGCAGGTTCTTGTCCGCCAAAATAAGGGTAGAGCCAATAGCTAATCCCATCACTACAATGGCGACTGAATTGGACGGATTTGGTTTCTTGGGTAGTAATTACATATGAATTAAGAGTGCGATAAACAGTTGCTGAAACAGTATCATTGACTTGAATGGTATCAACAATATTCCAAGTTCTTACGCCATCAATATATACATAACCAGCTAATTCGATTCCAACATTTTCATTCCATCGCCAAACAAGCCTAGCACTGTTGCTGTGGTGATGAGTACCACAATCACTAAAGCCCAAAACTTTACTCCAGCTCAATTGGTGCTGTGGGTCAATAGTTTGATAGATGGCGGTTTCGTCAAATGTCATTTTAAATGCGAGTGTGTCTTTCGTGAAAAGTTGAAAATTTGATTCATTTGCCGAATGGTTTCCTGCATCAATATGATAGGTTTGCCAAGAAGGTGTTTCAGAGGGAGGTATTACAGGTGGTGTTGGAGTGGCTAGTCCCGTATCATCATCACAGGCTAAAACTGTAAAAAAACTGACAGCAAATAGTAGATACTTTCCCTTCATATGGTGTGAAATCAAAACGCTAATGTACAAGAATTTTGGTGTATAAATGTTTTGAAAAATTTAGTGTGTTGCATCTTTAATTGACTTTCCACAATGTGGGCAGTACTTCCATTCTTTGTTTTGAATAGTATCGGCTGCTTCATTTCGTTTTGCAGCTTCTTCCTGTGTCATTTTTTCCAGTTCTGTGCTAAAACCAGAGGCTAAAATACCTGCGGGCAAAGCAAAAAGACCTACGCCAAGTAAAGCGATACAGCCGCCGAGAATTTTTCCAGCAACAGTAATCGGTACAACATCGCCATACCCTACAGTTGTAAGGGTTACAATGCCCCACCACATAGCGTCGGGTACACTTCCAAAAACATCCGGTTGGTGTGGACCCTCTACGTAATAAATCAAGAAAGAAATTGACACCAATAAGGTCAGTGTAAAAAATAAACTTATTAGCAGTTCATTGCTTTTTGTTGCAAATACTCGTCCTATCAATTGCAGCGATTTGAAATACCGAACAAGTTTAAGTAATCTAAATAAACGCAATAAAAATAAATACTTCAGATTTAAATGAGTAAACAAAATGAGATAAAAAGGAGCTATGGCAAGAATATCAATTACAGCAAAAGGCGTAAGAAAAAAATATAATCGTGGGAAGCGGTAGTTTTTGGCTTTTGGATGCTCAACATGCACCCACCAGCGAAGAATGACTTCAAAGGAAAAAAACACAACCGAATAAAACTCAACCCAATTTAGTACCTGCCTAATACCTGTTGGTAAATTTGGTAACGTATTAATAATTAAGCTGGTGATATTAATTAAAATTACAGCTGCAATTAAAACATCAATGAAAAACGACAAGCCTGTTGGTGAGCTACCGGGTTCAAGAAGGTGAAATAACTTTTTTCTAAAACTTTCATAAGGTTTTCTTACTTGAAGTGGCATGAATAATTCAATTAAAGGTGAATAATTATCAAATTTGACAATCGAGATTCTTTTCAAAGTGCATTTGCAGCGCGCTATATAGATGCTTACTTTTGCAAAATAAAGAAAAAACATGGAAGGACCTTTTGAATCACTCCGCAAAAAATTAGATGAATTTGAATCTTGGCCACGTGTCTATATGTTCAAATTTATAGTTCCTGCTGATAACGAGAAGTTAGCAAAACTTCAGAGTCTTTTCAACACCTCTGAAAGTGAAGTGGTGACACGTCAAAGTCGCAATGGCAACTTTATCAGTTTAACGGCTAAAGAGTTGATGATGAATGCTGATAATGTAATTAGCCGTTATGAGGAGGCGAATACTATTGAAGGGGTCATTTCATTATAAGCGGTAATCCTCAATCCCAAAGACTCGCAGTTTTTTTGCCAATAGCAGCACCAAGTGCAATTCCCATCCCGCCCAATCGCACGGCACAAGCAACATTAGAAGATAGTAAGCGAACTATGACCTCTTTTTCATTATTTCCCCCCATACCCATAATGCCGGCCCAACTATCTTCAATTTGAAAAGCTTGAGCTGGAAGTATGTGTTTTTTGAGTAATTTTTGTAGATTTTTCTGAATGATGGCCGACGTTTCCATTTGTAGGGTGCGTTCGTTGTCCTTATCGAGATTTCTCCCGCCACCAAACAAAACTCTTCCACCAACATTCCGAAAATAATAATAACCCATTTGGAAATGGAAAACACCATTAAAGGCTAACTTTGAAATTTCATTGGTAATTAATACCTGTGCTCTAGCCGGTTCTACATTTAGTTCTGGAACAAGCGGACGCGCAAAACCGTTGGTGCAAATAGCCATTTTCCGAGCTAGAAAAATCCCAAATTTAGTTTGAAATTGAACTCGATTTCCCAAATCCTCAAATGACTCCAACGAAACACCATTTAAAATGATAATGTTATTTCGTAAAGCTTTTTGAATCAGGTTGAAAATCATTTTCCCTGTATGCACCATACCTTCTGCTGGAATGGCAACACAAGCACTAAAACCGGAAAACTGAAACTCTTGTAGTTTTTCATTGTCAACAACAAACGCAGGTTGTTGAAAAATCGGCTCAAGCTTTTTATTGAGGTAGGGGAGCTTCTCTAAAACATGTGCTGTATCGGCATCATCCTCTAAAAACAATTCATATCCGCCCGTATTTTTAAACCCAAGCTCCTCGTCTGATAATAGTGTTCTAAGTAGCTGAAGGCCCTCATAACGCTGCTTTACCAAATTGAAAACTTCATTCTCTGATTCGATTTTTAAGTCATCAAGAATTTCACTGGGACTACCAAAGCAAGCAAACCCAGCATTTTTGGTGCTGGCTCCTGTGGGTAAAGCTCCTTTCTCCAAAACAAGAATTTTTGCCTCTGGATTTTTTTCTCTGTAGAATAATGCCGTCGAAAGCCCTACAAGCCCGCCACCAATAATCAATAAATCAATGTCTTTGAACCAAAGTTCCTTTTCCCAAAAGCTTAGCACAGAGGCGGGGGGATTAGTGGGGTTATAATGAGGCGGATTTTTCTGTGCTCGATTGCGGAGCTAGAACAGTGTACAGCGCATAAATGCCAACCGTATATAAAACGGTACTAATGACTTGGTTGGCCAAATAAGGAAGACCAGCTATGTAAGAAGCTCCTAGTCCGTAAACATTCTGAGCGTAGAGCGGACTGCCTAACCACGATGCAAAATTAGTAATAAGGAAAAAGCTCAAGGCAGAAATAATAGACCAAAGAATCATATTTTTATAATTGCCTTTTTTCATAAAAGAAGCTCCAAAGACTACCGAAAGTAAAAAAGCCCCATAAACATAAACAAATGTCCCGTGAAACAAAGTAAATCCAGTGGTGTATTGTGCATAAATGACATTATTGATAATCAAATCACTTATGAAAAGCGCCAACAACGGGGCAATGAACGCTAATTTCCGGTTGTTAATCAAGGCTCCACCTAGCAAGGCAATGCTGCCAACGGCTGTAAAATTGGGCGCGTGAGGTATTAAACGCGAAAGCGCACCCGCAGCAATTAAACCTAAGACAAGAAGCTGATTTTTTGACAGTGAACGAATCATTATGTATAGTTTTTCTAAGATGGTTGTTTTACTTAAGGTGACAAAAGTACAAAGCACAAGTTGATATTACAATCGCTTTCTTTTTATCTTGGTTGATGTTCTGAAAAGCTTCCGTCTTGATAGAAGCATATGATTTTCAATATTTTATTGTTGTTATCACCCACAAAATCCAGAGGGGGGGCGGGTTGTGATTTTGGCGCTGACGGCACATTGCCTGCTTTTTCACGGAACCCTTCCGCATTTTGTGGTGTGGAGTCTTGTTTAAAAATGGTTTTTTCCGATTTTGGGGGTGAAGTGGGGTGCTGGTGTGATTTTGTTGCCCCCTTCATTTCACCCTTACCAAACAACAACCAATCTGTTGCTACTTCCGGAAACCCTTCAAGAATTTGCTGAATCACACTCAGACTGGGCTTATTTCTTCCACTCAATATGTGCGACAGAATGGATCGCTTTATTTCACATTTGTCCGCAAACTCAGATTGTGTGAGGTGGTGGGCTGTTCGCAGCCTATCAATTCGTTCGGCTATATCATCCATAATTTTGCATTTGTAAATGCAAATTTACATTAAAAAGAGTTACAAAAGTAATTTGCAAAACTGTATTTTCAATGGTGACAAAGCGTTTAAGTCATGAGCTCAAAACTACTGGTTATTAATGGTTAAACCAATACGTATCTCTATTTGTAAACTTCCTTTTCTTTTATCGTTTCAGAGAAAATAAGTTCACCTCTGTTAGACCAAAGCGATATTGTCAGTACTCTATCCTTGCGTTTTCCAGAAAAATCGAGTGTAGCGAAATTCCTTTTTTGGTAAAGCGTCCCGGGAACTCTATTGGTATTGACTTCTGTTAGCTCTCTAGTATTGGCACCTGATGTTAATGGCGATGTGGTTAAATCCCAAATTGTATTGCCATTTGGTAGCGTTAGTTTACTCAATTCGGCATGGTGGCGGTCTCCAGTGAGGAAAACGACCCCTCTAATATTTTTCTCAGCAATGCGATTAATGATTCTTTCACGCTCGGTTTTGTACACAGCATGGTTTTCATAAACTGCTGCATCTGAAAGGAATTGGCCACCTACGGCAATGATTTTAAAGGGAGCATTGCTCAATTGAAGAATTTCAATCAACCAATCTTCTTGTTCCTTACCGAGAATAAAGTGTTCGTTATCATCACCTTCTGCAGTGCGGAACCAGCGATTATCCAACAAAAAGAAGTCTGCATCGCCAAAAGAAAAAGCTGTAGTAGTGCCGGCAAGACTAGAATTACCAGAAGTGGGGTTCATCCAAAACTTATCAAAAGCTTCGCGGGTTTTGTCTTTGTGAATATAAGCGCGGTTGGCGTCATTCGGGCCAAAATCATGGTCGTCCCAAATGGCATAGTTGGGGCAACATGCCAATAAGGGCTGCAACTCGCTAAGCGCTCTATCGTGCGAATACCTTTCGAATATCCCTGTGCGAGAAGTCCAGTCAGCAGGACGTAAATACGTATTGTCACCAAGCCACAACATCATGTCTGGCTTGCTTTTTACTATGGTTTCAAAAATAAAATACTCTCCGCCGTAGGCATTCCCTTTTCTGTCAAAAGGCGGCTCATTGATATATGAACAACTTCCAGTGGCTACACGAAAGTTAGGTGGATCGGTCTTGTAAGCAAAATCTATTTGTGTACTAAATTGAGTAGGGTAGGGCATAACCACTTTTTGGTCATTAACTATAATATCATACTCATAGGCGGTTCCTGGAGTTACAGAGTCTATTGTGAATTTAACAATGTAAAAATCTGTGGGATTGGGTATTTGTGTAATGGTGCGCTTCTCGCTGACGCTTTTAGGCGTTTCCCGGTAAACAAGCTGAACCGGATCGGAAGTTTTCAACTGAAGCCAAATGCCAACTTCACGCATCTCCGCATAGCCTATCATTGGCCCTGAACGAATAACTTGCTCGCGATTTACTTGCGCATTCAAGCTGAATAGTAGTAAGTTAAACGCTAATAATAAATATGACTTTTTCATGTTTGTAATGGCTTTTTTTATTGCTGTTTTCGCTTCGGCAAGCTACACAAACTCTTTTTTATTTTTGTGATGATTCGCATTAAATTTGAGTAAAATCAACAATACACAAAAGTACACTAAAGAAACCCACTTCGTAAACAATTGTAAAATGAGTAAAACGTCAATTAGTTCCTTGAATCCCATATTCTTACCGTTCGAAGATTTTCACCAAGCTTTAAAGGCTCTTGTTCATGCAGACAATGAAATACTACTCAATGAAGTGGGAGCCTCTGAATTACAGCGTCCTATATTTGAGTTAACAATTGGAAAAGGTGCCAAAAAAGTATTTATTTGGAGTCAAATGCATGGAAACGAGGCTTCGGGGACACGCGGTTTATTGCTTTGGTTGCAGCGAAGAGAATATGCTCAGTTTACAAATGTATATACAATTGTAATTTTACCGATGTTGAATCCGGATGGTGCAACCGCATTTACTCGAAGGAATGCACATGGAATAGACATCAATAGGGATGCACGAAAACGGCAAACCGCAGAAATGCGGCTGCTACAAAGTCGTATTTTGTTTCACAAACCAGAGTTAGCGCTCAATTTACACGATCAACGAAGTATTTTTGGAGTTGGAGACTCCAAAGAGCCAGCAGCATTGTCTTTTTTGGCGCCCAGCCGATCCCCTGAAAAAGAAGTTACGAAAGACCGTATAGCTGCTATGCGCGTTATAGCTGCTATTGTTGCGCAACTGCCAAATCATTTTCACTCAAAGGTAGGGCGTTATAATGATGATTTTTACCCTACCGCCATTGGTGAATGGGTACAGCAACAGGGTATCCCGTGTGTATTGGTGGAAGCAGGTGTGCTCGACGCCTCTGATTATGGAAGGAATGCAGCGGTTTCCGCTCATCCGTATATTTTTAATGCGGCTCTCGAAGCCCTACAAAACATTGAAAGTGCGCCAAATGAATCGGAGTATTTTGCAATACCTGAAAACAAAGAATCTTTTGTGGATCTCATTATTACGAATGCCGTTTTAAATGGTAAACCCACAACAATAGATCTTGGATTTACCAAAACATTTCAACTCGATAACGATCAAATCAATGTGTTTTGGGTGCTCAATGAAGTTGGCGACTTGCAATTTAAAACAGCTTACAGGTGTCTTGATAAAGGTGAAGTATCTGTTGAAGTAACTGAATTATTGCCATTGATTAATAGTCGTGTAGATATAATATATTGATTTTCTCTATCTTTAAAAAAATAACATGCGAAGCTAATTTTAGCCTCGCATGTTTGCAAAGTTCATCAAAGAAGATATTAACTAAGCGTCATTTTTCTTACCGCCGATAAACATAATTTCGTTGGCGATAATTTCAGTGATGTACCGTTTAATGCCCTTGTCATCGGTGTAATCTCGGCTGGTTAGTTTGCCCTCAACTATTACTTCCTTTCCTTTCTTGCAGTACTTGTTGATGACTTCAGCTGTTTTCCCAAAAGCAATGACATTGTGCCACTGAGTTTCTTCAACTTTCTCACCTTTTTTATTGGTGTAACTGTCGTTGGTTGCAATTGTAAATCGCACGCGTTGGCTGCCACCATCAAAGGTTTTCAATTCTGGGTCAACGCCCAAGTGTCCAATCAAGTGAACACGATTCTTCAGATTTTTCATAACGTTTAATTTTTATAGAAAGAATTACACTACAAAGCTACAGGTTTTTTATATTTGTAG
Source organism: Schleiferiaceae bacterium (assembly GCA_022565875.1). GTDB lineage: Bacteria > Bacteroidota > Bacteroidia > Flavobacteriales > Schleiferiaceae > JAIULY01. The sequence continues at coordinate 32,283 of JAIULY010000002.1, forward strand.
CCGTTTATAAACGTTTAATTGTCGGTTAATTTTTTAATTATGAAAAATACTTGTACATATTGTGAGAAAACTATTGTGGGTAGAACGGACAAACGCTTTTGTAACTCTACCTGTCGCACGCATTACCACAACGAAAAAAACAAACATGGTCAAGTGATGTTGCGAACGGGATTGAACAAAATTAAGCGAAACTATTCCATTTTAAAGGCTTTGGTGGAGTCGGGTAGTAAACCATTGGTGACACGCATAGAATTGGATGCCCTTGGATTTTCTTTGGGTTATGGATGTAATTTTTTAATTCTTTCTAAAGGGAAAACGCGTTGTTATTGTGGCGAATACTTCTACGAAGTATTGAACAACGGATCTGTTCGCATTGGAAAGGAATCCATCACTGAATGGTAAAAGCCTTTTTTCATGTATGAGTTGGCTGGTATGGGAAAGACCCCTTTTTGGTTTATTTAAGCCTACTTTCTAAAGGCGCTTTCAGTTTTGCAATTCGAAAACCTATAGCAGCATACAACAGCGTCATCATTGGACTAAGAATATTGAAGAAGCAATAGGGGAGGTAGGCCAACGTAGAAACACCTAATACACCAGCCTGATAAGCACCACAGGTATTCCAAGGAACTAATACAGAGGTTACCGTACCTGTATCTTCTAGCGTGCGGGAAAGGTTTTCTGGTGCAAGACCTCTTTTTTTGTAAACTTCGCTAAACATTTTACCTGGAACAATAATCGACAAATATTGATCGGAGGCAGTAATGTTTACGAGTGTACACGTGGCGCCTGTGGTTGCTACTAAAGAAAAAGTATTTTTAGCAAATACGAGCATTGCCGATGCCAATCGCGCTAAAAATCCTGTAGCTTCCATGGCGCCACCAAAACACATGGCTGCGATAACTAATAACACCGTATTAAGCATTCCAGCCATGCCTCCAGAACTTAAAACGTCACTCAAACTTGCATCGATACCGGGAATACTGGTGGCTGTAAACACAGCTGATATCACTACTTTAAGATTTGTTACTAGCGTTGATGTCTCGGCGTCACTCAAGCTAATTAGAACATCTGTTTGAAAAACTAGAGCGAAGATGCCTCCGGCAACAGTTCCCACAAACAAAGCGGGTAAGGCAGGTATCTTTATCGCAATGAGGACAATGACAGTTAAAGGGACCAAAAACAATACAGGTGAAATATAAAAATGTGAACTAAGTATTTGTTGGACATTTTCTATTGCAGTTAATTCCATAGATCCCGTGTTTTGGGCGCCAATTATTAGAAAAAGTATCAAGGCAATCAAAATGGAAGGAACGGTAGTGTAAAGCATATACCGGATATGCGTAAACAAATCGGTGCCGGCCATTGCGGGGGCTAGATTGGTAGTATCTGACAGCGGCGATAGCTTATCGCCAAAATACGCTCCGGAAATAATGGCACCTGCAATTATGGGTTCATTTATGCTCATGGCTTTGCCAACTCCCAAAAGGGCTATTCCAACAGTGGCAGTGGTTCCCCATGAACTACCTGTAGCCAATGACACTAAAGCACTAATTATAACAGAAGCAACTAAAAAATAGGTTGGCGACAACAGCTCCAAACCATAATATATCATAGCAGGAACCACACCGCTGAGTAACCAAGTGCCTGTAAGCGCTCCAATCAATAACAAAATGAAAAGCGCTTGCTTTGATTCCTTTAAGGACTTAAAAACACCTTTTTTAATAGCATTCCAAGATGTCCCATTGGAAAGACCTAAAATCGCAGTTATGCCTGCGGTTAGCAATAATAACAATTGATTAGAACCCTCGTGTGCGCTGTCTTTGAATACAAACAATACATTTATTGTCAGTGAAGTAACCAAAAACACAAATGGCACAAGGGCCATCCACAATTTTATATCCTGTTGCTCTTTGTTCATCTTTGTTGGTTTACAACCTTATAATGCTGGCAGCTCGAAAATGTAGGTCGTTATTTCTCCGGTAAAATTGAGGCAAATGTAATGGTTTGTATGTGTGTTAAAAAATTTGGAGGACATAATACCAAGCCGCGGTGGTGAAAAGCGATACAGGAATGCCAATTCCAACGAGCATTCCAGCTAGTTTGGGACGCAAGCCATATTGTGAGGCGATAATAAACGCCGTTACCATTGGTGCCATAGCCGACTCAAAAACAGCTATCTCACTGTAAAGTGTGCCATCTTGTAAGACTATTCGAAAGAGCAAGAAAACCAATAGTGGGGCCAAAATCAACTTGTACAATAGTCCTAAACTTAAATAGCGCCAATCGGTGAAGCGCTCGTTGAAATTTATTTGCAAGCCTACTGAAACCAAGGCTAACGGCACGAGAGGGGCGGCTAAATGATCGGCAACAAAAAACCATTGGGGTGGCAATGTCAAAAAATTTAATGGAATGGCCAGTAAAAACGCAACAAATGGAGGGAATTTCAATAGGTTCTTAAGTGTGGAAAGTATATCAAAATGCTCCGATTGTGTCCGTGTAGCAATACCAACACCCAATGTGGCCATAACTAAAAATGCACCTTGATCGGCAAAAAGTGCGATGGAGATATTTTCAGCACCGTACCATGCTGTAACTAACGGAAAGCCAACAAAACTAGTGTTTCCCAAGCCAGATAATAAGATTAAGGCAACCGTCAGGTCCCTCGGCCACTTTTTCCATTTTGCAATTGCTGTAAAGAGTGCAAACGCCCCAAACCACACCATCCAAGAGGCCGCAAAGGGCATGATTATGGCCGTGCTAAAAGTTATTGTGGGCACATACTTTAATACTACAGCAGGCAAACACACAAAAACGATAAACGCGTTGATACCTAAGTGGGCATCTTCAGGAAACTTTGGGTGTCTTTTTAATGTCATGCCCACAAGAAGGCACACAATGATCAAAATGAAGTTTTCCATTTTATTGTGACGAAATTATCGAGGCCAGTTCAACTTCGGGATATTGTTGTTGTAGCTCCATGAGTTTTCTTGAGAAAAAATCAAACTTATACGCCTCAATTCTTAGCGCTTCCTCTGTTTTGGGTTTTCTTGACTGTAGCGTTTTTACAATTTTAGTAGCAGTCTCCTTGGCTTTGTCTTCTTGGTTGGTTTTGAGATAATAAGCGATTAGATCTGTGGCATTCCAATCGTATGGTAAAACCTCGTGGGGCCAATAGAACAAGGCTAGCTCTATTAGTGTGCTGCTCATGGCTTTATTGCCTTGGTTGTGGTATCGCAATGCAGATTGAAAAACGGCATTGCGAATGGCATTCCACTTTTGCGGAAAGCGCTCAAGCTGCAATAATTCTTTATCCCAGATTAAATCATTGGAAAACCACGCTGAAAACATGGCATGATCTAATGACGCAAAGCCGTCTGTATAGGGTGGAGGTAGAAAGGTGGCTGATATCTGGTAGATTAATCCTTTAAATAATAAGTGCCCCTCAATAGCTTTCATCAAATCGGTATTGAAAAAACCCGATAAATAAAGATTCCTTTGCGTATAATTTTCCGCCAAAAATTCTAAAAAAACCACCTCATTGCGCTGTATGTATTCACGGCGAAAAGTTGCTCGTAGCGTATCGCCAAAAATGTCTAGTGCAATTTGATGCGCTGCAATCCTCATAAAGTCTGAGGCCACCATTGGTGTATCGACTCCTTTTTCGGAAAAAACCTTGGAAAAAGCCTGTGGATACATGCCTTGTCCCTTATCCAACCAAAAGTAACTTTTGCCTATGCCGGCAACACCATCTATAAAGTTGGTAGCTAAAATGGGAAATCTGTTTTGTGGGTTGCGAACGATAAAATTGAGATAATCCTCTGATTGTAAAAGAGAATAATTGATTATCCAAACATCTTTTCTATAATTTTCTACTTCCTGAAGGTAAAGCAACGGATAAAAGTCATTGTCGCCATTGGCAATGTAAATGGATTCAAATTCACAAGCATCTAATACATTTTTCCCCCACAATTTTATGGGTGTTTCAAATAAATTGTTTTTCAAACGATTTGCAGCAGAGCGAGGATTATCATAAATCAGAAGCTCTAAAAATGAGGCTACATGTTCTAGATCATGTTTCAGCCCAATATTACCGACTACGGTTAAAAAATCCGGATTATTTTCTTTTAACTTAGCAAAATAAAAAAGTGCACTATCGCTAAACGAAATATACTTCTGACGCTGGTCAATCCGTAAGCCATCAGGTTGTGAAATTTTAAATTGTTGTGTTGGCAAGGCTAAACCGGAATTGTTGTGCAACAAATCACCAGCGCAAGTACTATAGGCACGTCCCAAAGCATAAAGTGCAGAATCTGATAAGCCTTTTTGGTTGGTATATTTCGCTATCACATCGTAACACCACCCCTCGTATCCATAAAAAGGTTGCAGACGAAAAGCATCTTTCTGGAACTTGGCTAGGTAGTTATTTGAAATGACTGCAACATTGACTTGTGATGCTTTCGGCAAATCCAGAGGAGCAAAACTGTCGGTTGGTGCATCATAAAAAAGTTTTGAAGTGTAGGGTTGTTCTCTGCTTTGTCTGTAACCAACCCAATAACTACCTTCTCTTTTTTCAAACCGCACATCAGGGCCTCCAGTAAAAGGAGTTTGATAGTGTTCTACAAAAGTTTGCACTACTTTTTCGTAAGTTGCCGTTTGTCCGATGCTTTGGGTGTTGCAAATCAATACAACTATAAGTGTAAAAAACAGGGGTCGATGTGTCATATTGTTGTTGTTCTCGCGTAAAGTGCCTGAAATCAATATAGTTTAAAACTCATAGCAGCTGATACTTCTCAAATAGAAAAATCAGCAGTAGTAAAAAGTGCGAAGATACAGCAGTGGCAATTGTTTTCTTAAATTGTTCGACTTTTGCAAACTGAAAATCTGTAATGAATTCATTAGAACATCCAAATATTTCACCTAGTTCCTCAGTTTACCAAGCCTTAATGCAAGGGCGTTTGGAAGAGCTCGGTTTATCGCGTTGTTCGTTTTCCGGCATCTTGCAGCAGCTTGCTGGCATTCAAGAAACGGTGCAACCCTCGATAGACAATCCTGTTGCCTTAATCTTCTCTGGATCTCATGATTTTGTGCAACATCATTATCCAAATTTATTGTACCATCAAGAAAATCTTTTCTCCAACATCATCAACAAAGAATCTAGCGTTATAAAACTTGCGAAAAACAATTGCAAGGTAAAATTAGTAGATGTTGGTTTTCAGAGTGATTACCGCCAGTACCTAAACTTTTGGTTGCGGATGGAGGAGTTGATGGAATTGCCCGGTCATTGGGAGCCTTCATCCGACTTTTCTAGGGTAACTAGTTTGAGCAACAAACTCGTAAGGAAGGCCATGAAAGAAGGTGCCCGATTGACGGATAAATTTTTTCAGCGTGGATCAAATACGCTTGTTTTAACGGATTTAGGGCCTGCGTCGTGGTTTAGTAGTTATGCGTTAGCACAAGCACTTTCTATTTCATCGTTTTCGATTTCCGAGTTAGACGCATTATTGCAACACAAGTTTGGTGATTTGGCTCCAGATGCACAACGCTTGAGTCGCAAATTAAATCTGCCTTTGCGAAACAACCCCAAATCGAATGATGCTTTAACCTTAATGAGTTTGTATGGTAGCACGGAATTAGCTATGCTTACAGGAGCTATCCTCAAAGGAGCATCACTTAAAATGACACTTGTTTTAGATGGCTTTACTTCTCAATTGGCCGCCAAAATTGCGGAAACTTTTCATGAAAATGCCACAGACTATTGTTTGTTTGCGCATTTGAATCGCAATAGGTTTGTTGAACACACTGTATTTACAAAAGGGATGTTGCACATTTCTGATGTGGACTTTTTGCAAATGGATGGTAGCAATGGTGTTTTTGCACTTCAAGTGCTCCGTCAATATTGTAACCTGCTAACTTGATAGCGCATATGGAATTATCTTCTCTTTTATAATCAGTTACTAACTGAAAAACAGTGATTTATTTGTTTTCTAATTTTTTATGTTAAATTTTTAAATTCTATCCACAGCAGCCAATGAATTATTAATTTTCCGCTCGAATATAGAGCTAATTATTCGCTAAGTAAAAAACACTATCAGACACAAAATGAAATACTTATATTTATTACGTCATGCGAAATCGAGCTGGGATTATACCGTAGCTGACTGGAATAGACCTTTATCCGAACGCGGCATTATAGACGCGGAGTTGATAAGTCAGGTGTTGAAAAAGCAAAAACAGCATCCTGAGCTTATTGTGTCCTCCAATGCAGCACGCGCCATTCACACGGCAAGCATTTTCCATAAAACGCTAAATCTACCGGCAGCATGTCTCACCATCCAACCAGAATTATATATGTGCTCGTTGCGGCATTTCAAAAAAATCATTCATCAGCTGCCTGAGGATAAGGATCATATAATGTTGGTGAGTCACAATCCATTACTTACCCAATTTTTCAACATGGTTATCGATCACGGGGTAGACAATATTCCTACGTCGGGTTTGGCTATTTTGAAATTTGACATCGACACGTGGTCGCAAGTAGGCAGTATTGCCGATTTAGTGCATTTTGAATACCCTAAGAAGTACAAATAATTATGAGTAAAAGAAAACTAATAAATCGAGATATCAGCTGGTTAGCTTTTAATGCGCGCGTACTTCAAGAAGCAGAAGATGTAAATGTCCCGCTCATTGAACGGATTCGTTTTTTGGGTATTTTTTCTAATAATCTCGACGAGTTTTTTCGAGTGCGCTACGCCCATGTCAAACGATTGAACTTTGTTAAAAGTCAACGCGTAAGAGAAGAATTAGAGGGTTTAGATCCCTCTAAATTATTAAAGGACCTGAATAAAATTGTAAAAACACAACAAGCAGCAGCGCAAAAAATTTACGATACACTTATATTGGAACTCGAGCAACACGATGTCAAACTAGTAGATGAAAAAACAATCACAACCTCCCAAAAAGAGTACATCCGTGAGTATTTTAAAACCAAAGTTAGTCCATCGGTTTTCAACTTGATATTGGACCAAGTTGCCGAATTTCCTCAATTGCGAGATAAGTCAATCTATCTGGCCGTTCGAATACAACGAAAAGAAAAAAATACGTATGCGCTCATTGAGTTGCCTTCTGAAGCTATTGGTCGCTTTATAGAACTTCCCAAATATGGCAAACGCTATCTGATGTATTTAGACGATTTGATTCGGTATAATTTAGATTACATATTTTTCATTTTTGATTACGAAAAAATTGAGGCGCATACCATTAAAATTACTCGTGATGCTGAATTAGATATCGATAACGACGTTTCAAAAAGTTCGATTGAAATTATCAGCAAAGGCTTGAAAAACAGAAAGCAGGGTGACCCGGTGCGCTTTGTCTACGACCGCGAAATCCCAAAAGATATTTTCGAATATTTGCTTTCTAAAATGAGTATTGACAATTACGATTCGCTTATTGCAGGGGGGCGCTATCACAACAAAAAGGATTTAATGAATTTCCCAAATATTGGTTCAACAAACTTAGCGTTTGAAAAAATGGAGCCAATCAATCACCCTGATTTGGATATGAATCGCTCCATTATCAATGTGATTCGAGAGAAAGACGTCTTGTTGTTTTTACCCTATCACACTTTTTCCTATATCATTAGATTTCTGCGAGAAGCGGCTATAGACCCGGATGTGCGATCTATAAAAATAACGCTCTATAGATTGGCGAAAGACAGTCGAATTATTTCCGCACTAATTAATGCGGCTAAAAATGGAAAGAAGGTAACCGTAGTGATTGAATTACAAGCTCGGTTTGATGAACGCGCGAATATTGGGTGGACAAATTTGCTTCGAAACGAAGGTGTGCAAGTTATTAGCGGCGTTCATGGACTTAAAGTCCATAGTAAGGTCTGCTTGGTTAGTCGAATGGAAAACAAATCTTTGCGTCATTACGCTGTCATTGGAACTGGAAATTACAACGAAAACACATCTAAGTTTTACACCGATTATCACCTGCTTACATCTAGTAAATCACTAACCTCGGATGTCGTCAATCTTTTTGAGTTTTTTAATGCCAACTATCAAGTTTTCAATTACAAACATCTTATTGTAAGTCCGCATTACACGCGAGATAAGTTTTTGAAGTTGATTGATATAGAGATTGAAAATGCCAAAAAAGGTCTTCCTGCGAGTATATTTTTAAAAATGAATAGCTTGAGTGATACTGAAATGATTAACAAACTGTACGAGGCGGGTAGTTACGGAGTGAAAATCAAATTGGTGGTACGCGGCATTTGCAGCTTGATTCCGGGAGAGGTTGGGTTGAGTGAAAACATAGAAGCGCGAAGTATTATCGATCGTTTTTTAGAGCATTCTCGTGTATATGTTTTTGAAAATGCGGGTCAACCAAAATATTTCTTATCTTCCGCAGATTGGATGACACGAAATCTAGACTATCGGGTAGAGGTCACTGTCCCTGTTTATGACAGACAGGTTCAGCGTGAATTGAAAAGTCACATCGACATTATTTGGAAAGACAATGTAAAGGCTCGTATTCACGGAAGAGGATTAGAAAATGCTTACCACAAAACACCTGGCCCGAAGGTTCGCTCGCAATATGAATTGTATGATTTCGTGAAAAAGCAATTGAAAAACAAAAAGTTACTAAAAAGAAACTAAAGTGAAAATATTCAAACTCGGCGCCATAGACATTGGCTCAAACTCCGTTCGCTTACTCATTACCAACGTTATTATAGACCGAAAAGAGGTTCATTTTAAAAAGTCCTCACTCACGCGCTTGCCCATTCGCTTGGGGTCGGATTCGTTTATGAAAGGTAAAATTTCCAAAAAAAATTACAAGCGAATGCTCACTGGAATGATGGCTTTCAAAAACATTATGGAAGTGCATCAAGTAAAAATGTTTCGGGCTTGCGCGACGTCTGCCATGCGCGACGCACAAAATGGCCCCAAACTGGTTAGCGCAATTGAAAAGGAGACTGGAATTAGAATTGACATTATTGATGGAGCAGAGGAGGCCCGTTTGATTTTTAGTTCAGGCTTTATCGAAAAAATACAACCGGAGGAAGACTCCTTTATTTATGTGGATGTAGGTGGCGGCAGCACCGAGATTTCTATTTTTAAACAAAAACAACTCGTAGACAGTAGAAGCTTTAACATTGGGACCATTCGCATATTGAATAAAATTGACAAGAAAGAAGATTGGCAGGAAATGGAGCGTTGGGTCAAAACCAATCTCAGCCAAATTGATTTACCAGGAATGATAGCCTCTGGGGGAAACATCAACCGTCTGTTTAAACTCTCTGGGAAAAAAGCGGGAACGCCGCTTGAACGCGAATATATCGAGACAAGTTATGAGTTTCTGCAAAAATTTACCATGCAAGAGCTCATCAAGCGGTTTGACTTGAATGTTGACCGCGCAGATGTAATTTTACCCGCAACAAAAATCTACTTAAGCATCCTGCAATGGGCTGATGGCAATCAGGTGTATGTACCCAAAATTGGCGTGTCTGACGGCATCATTCAAGAGTTGTATCGCACGCATTATGCTTCTTAGCAATTACTCGCACCACAAGTTTCGATAACTTCCGTCGGGGTCGTATTGATCGGCTTGCTTTTGCGTATTGAACTTTCTGTTGTTTCTCGGGTCGTTGCCAATGCCGGCTAAATAGGTCCAATTGCCATAATTAGAGGCTGGATCATAGTCAATTAACAGCGATTCAAAGTACCTAGCACCTGTATACCAATCCGCTTTCAAATCGTGTATCAGGTAGCTGGCTACATTTTGACGCATGCGGTTGCTCATGTAGCCAGTCGCTCGAATTTCTCGCATAGCAGCATTCACAAACGCATCTTTGGTAGTTGCCGTTTGCCACATGGTAAAGCCTTTGTTTACTTTACCTATGTAATTATGGGAAACCCTGAAAAATGCATTCCCTTTTTTTAGAGCATCGAAATAAAAGAAATCACGCCACAACAACTCAAAAAACAACCAATAGGTGCTATCATTCGCGCCATATTGTTGCTCAAAAGCTTTTATCTCCGAATAAATCGTGCGAGCTGAAATACAACCCCATGCTAGATACGGACTGAACTTTGAACTGTAATCGGCTCCAATCAGACCATTGCGTGTTTCTTTGTAGGTTTTGATGTTTTGTGTTTCCCAAACATAAGACTGCAATCGTTTTAATCCCGTTGTCGCACCACCTTGAAATGGAAAAGCTGTTCTTTTATCTGGGTCAGCAATGAGGTTTTCTATAAAGCTTAAGTCGGGCTGAGTTGCCGATACGTGTAAAAAAGAAATATTTTCAGGTATCGACAGTGGTTTGCGAATGACGAGTTTTTCTTCAACTTTTTTCCTGAAGGGTGTAAAAACCTTTGGTAGCTTATACAGTGGAAAAGGAAGGTCATCAGAGAATAGCAAACTGTGGTTTTCAAAAGTTTTTATTGAAGTAACCCCTTCTAATTGCCTGTAAAACAATTGTTCGTCATAAGTGACGCCGCTAGTGCAAAAAATGGTTTCAATATTATGAGCTTCAACAAGTTGCTGAATACAGGGCTTTACCTGACCAGTTTCTATATATAAAACACCTCCTAGTTGTTCAATTTTCATTTTTAAATCCATTACGGATTCGAAAACGAATTTTGCTTTTTGAGGTCCCATTTTAGGAAATCCTTCCGAAAAGTTGGAATAATCGTCTGGATTAAAAATATAGACAGGTAATACGGTGAAGCCTTCTTTTACAGCTTGGTAAAAAGGTAGGTGATCTTCAACACGTAAATCTTTATTGAATAGTACTATCGCATTCATTTTGAAGGTGATTTTTTTTGTTTACTTCCGCTGCATCGCTTGCTGCAATAGACAACACTTTCCCAGTTGCGTTCCCATTTTTTGCGCCAAGCAAAAGGTCTATTGCATACAGGACAGGTTTTTTGAGGCAAGTGTGCTTTCTTCATCTTTGGTAATATACCCTCTTGGGCTAGTGGTAAGTTTCGCTTCAAGGTGTAAGTGTGGTAATGCAATTAATAACTAAAGCATAACAGTTGACGTATTTTTTGGTTTAGGTAAATTGTAGGTTTATAAAAAAGAAAAGCACGCTAGTAGTAGCGTGCTTTATATAGGGAGTATTTGAAATTTTAATTTATAGAACCCATAACGCGTTTCATAAAAACATTTAAGGCATCTTTTTGTGTTGTTCCAGATTTAATGTCTTTCATTACTTCCAAAGCCCCGTAAAAATTGGAAACGAACTCTCCCAACACTTCGAGTTCCTCATCTTTAATGCCCG
>JAIULY010000003.1 GCA_022565875.1 Schleiferiaceae bacterium
AAGTGCAGGTGTATTTCAGTGCGCCTGTTGACTTCCCCTTCCCCTATAGGTTGTGTAAAACCATAAAACCGAGGTACAATAGCCTCTTTAGGAATTTGGCATTGCGTGCTCAAAAAATGAGTCATTGCCTCCGCTCTTTGGCTAGATAACTGTTGATTGTAGTCAAAAGAACCAACGCTGTCTGTATGGGATACGATTTCTACCGCTGTTATGGCGTCTCCCTCGGCTTGCAACGAATCCACCTTAGCTCGTATCATTTTTGCCATTTCTGGCGATACGTCAAAAGCATTACTTGGGTAGTTTACCGATAGTAGCAAACTGGACTCTTGACCAAGTATGGCATTGGAAAACACAAGTAACGCAAGAAACAAAAAATTTCGCATGGAAGTAAATTTTTAAGATAGTAGTCACTCATTTTCAGCACTGAGCTAAAGTGTAACGAGGTATTTCGTGGGTTTATTTCACAGCAAGTAATTGCTGAACTGGTTTGGCAAACAAAATCAGAAGAACGTCTTATTGCACAGGAGCGTAAACAACAAAAGTCCTTGCCAGCAAAACCCAAAGACCGGAATGATATTGTTGTTTGGACGACAAACACCCCAAGCAACACCATCACAAAACACAAGAAGGGCAACGAGAGTGTTGTTTTGCTGCCACTTCGAACCATCTTAGAAGACATTGTAGTCGCTAAAAAAATCACAAATCAAATAGCTCAGCACCTACCAAGAGCTCAAACCTCGCAAAACCGGCCTCTACCTCGTGGTTTATCAGATTCTCTTATCCCCAACAGCTACCTCAAAACGCTCCTGTATGGCTTTGAAACCAGCGGCATTCTTCTCGGTGTCTTCATCGGCTTCTTGTTGCACGATGCAAAGAGTTTTGTCGTTTTTTTGAAACGCATAAATGACACCAGTATGGGGCACGGTAAAGACGGTCATACCAAATAGAGCAGCTACGGCGTCGTGGGAACCATACGCCATCGGTAGGGTCTCCGTATAGGTGAAGTTTTTATACAAAGCCACCTCGCCAAAAGAGGAAAGCATTTCATAAAGAACCGCTTCGGCATCCATCGCTTCATGAAAAACGGTGATCACCACTAATCCGCTACTGCTCAAACCGCGCTTGCGCACATCTATAATTTGATGCGTACCAAAGTCTTTCACACTTTTTATTTTCCACCCCTTAGGAACCAAAAAGGAGAGTCCGTGACCACTAAAGGTACTATCTCCCTTTGCGGCTATAAGAAAGGCAGCAACGAGAACGAGGAGTACTGTTTTTTTCATGGAGCCGTATGTTTTCTATTTTTCAAAAGTAGCAAAAAAACAAGCGGCAAGCTTGGGTATGGATGGTGTAGTCCTAGAAAATAAGGGCAAAAAAAAATCACGCTTGACGCGTGATTTTCGTGTGTCTTAAGCTTGACCCGTTGGTCCGCCAAAATTAAGCGGAATCTGCGGCACTTCAGCATCGCGAATTTCGCCATTGTTTTGCTCGTAGCGGGCAATGTTGTCCGCCAAAGCTTTCAAAAACCGCTTGGCATGTTGTGGTGTTAAAATAATACGGCTGTTTACCTTCGCCTTGGGCATGCCGGGCATCAACTTGATAAAATCGACCACAAACTCAGAATGGCTGTGATTGATGATGGCCAAGTTGGAATATAAACCACCAGCTATATCTTCGGGCAAGTCGATATTGAGCTGTTGGCCTTTTTTGTCTTCTGGAGTGTTCATATCTACAGTTTTAAAGGGGTAAAACAACACATCCAGCCGGGTGACTGGATGTGTGTATTAATTGTGTGTGATTAAAGCGTGTCTTGCTCGACTTCGCTCTTGGCTTGCTCCGTTTTTGCGAGTAGTGATTCGTAGGCAGATTTTGAGCCAACAATAATCTTGTCGTACTCCTTTAAGCCTGTACCTGCTGGAATTTTGTGACCAACAATTACATTCTCTTTCAAACCTTCTAGTGAATCTACTTTTGCACCAACAGCGGCTTCGTTCAATACTTTTGTCGTTTCCTGGAACGAGGCAGCTGATATAAACGATTTCGTTTGTAGCGATGCTCTAGTAATACCTTGCAATACTGGTGTCGCCGTTGCGGGTTTCGCGTCACGGGCTTCCACCAATTGCTTATCTGCTCGGCGCAACAAAGAGTTCTCATCGCGCAACTTGCGGGCTGTGATGATCATACCTGGCTTCAAGTTCTCCGATTCGCCAGCGTCAACTACTACTTTCTTGTCGAAAATCCAGTCGTTTTGCTGTATGAAGTCGATCTTGTGTACCAAGTTGCCTTCCAAGAATTGCGTATCTCCGCTATCTTGAATGTTCACTTTGCGCATCATTTGACGTACAATCACCTCAAAGTGCTTGTCGTTGATTTTCACACCCTGTAAGCGATATACCTCTTGTACTTCATTTACCAAATACTCTTGAACAGCCGTTGGACCTTGAATGGCCAAAATATCAGCTGGGGTAATGGCACCGTCAGACAAAGGTGTACCGGCTTTCACAAAGTCGTTTTCTTGAACGAGGATTTGCTTCGACAAGTTGATCAAGTACTTTTTGGTTTCACCTGTGCGGCTTTCCACAATCACCTCGCGGTTACCTCTCTTGATTTTACCGTAAGAAACGATACCATCAATTTCAGAAACAACAGCGGGGTTTGATGGGTTACGTGCTTCGAAAAGCTCGGTAACACGTGGCAAACCACCCGTGATATCCCCAGACTTAGAACTCTTTCTTGGGATTTTCACCAAAATCTTACCAGCTGAAACTTCTTCGCTGTCGTCAACCAACAAGTTGGAGCTTACGGGTAATGTATAGTGTTTGATAGAATTTCCTGCCGCATCTTTAATGTGTAGCGTTGGAATTTTCTTCTTGTTTCTACTTTCAGAAATCACTTTGTTCTGGAAGCCCGTTTGGTCATCCGTTTCAACTTGGAACGTAATACCTTGCTCGATATCTTCGTAAACAACTGTACCGGAAATTTCAGAAACAATCACCGCGTTGTAAGGGTCCCAAGAACAAATCTCTTCACCTTTCTCAATGCGTTGTCCGTCTTTCACCTTCAATTCCGAACCATAAGGCACGTTGTTGGTCATCACAGTAATACCGGTTTTGTCGTCAACAATTTTGACTTCACCGGTTCGGCCAATTACGATTTCAGCGCCTGCGCCTTCCCCTTCACGGGTAATGGTGCGAACATCTTCTAGGACAACAGTACCACCGAATTTCGCTGAAAGTTTTGATTCTTCAGAACGGTTACCTGCTGTACCCCCAACGTGGAACGTACGAAGTGTCAACTGTGTACCCGGCTCACCGATAGACTGAGCGGCAATTACGCCAACAGCCTCTCCTTTGTGTACCATTTTGGCTGTAGCCAAACTACGACCGTAACACTTGCTGCAAATACCTTTATGTGACTCACAGGTCAATGCTGAGCGCACTTCCACCATCATGATGGGTGAGCTTTCGATTTTCTCTGCTACATCTTCAGTGATTTCCTCGCCGCTCTTCACGTAAATCTCTCCTGTGAGTGGATCTTGTACATCGTGTAAAGACACACGGCCGAGAATACGTTCGTAGAGCGATTCTACGACCTCTTCATTTTTCTTCAATACCGATACTTCCAATCCGCGCAATGTACCGCAGTCTTCTTCAGAAATAATTACATCCTGAGCAACATCCACCAAACGACGTGTCAAGTATCCTGCATCCGCCGTTTTCAAGGCTGTATCCGCAAGACCTTTACGAGCACCGTGAGTAGAGATAAAGTACTCGAGGATGGAAAGACCTTCCTTAAAGTTAGAAAGAATCGGGTTTTCAATAATTTCACCACCACTAGATCCAGATTTCTGAGGCTTGGCCATCAAACCACGCATACCTGATAACTGACGAATCTGCTCTTTAGAACCCCGTGCACCCGAGTCAAGCATCATGTAAATGGGATTAAAGCCTTGACGGTCATTAATCAAATTGTCCATAGCCGCTTGAGTCAACTGGGCGTTGGCGTTGGTCCACAAGTCAATTACTTGGTTGTAGCGCTCGTTGTTGGTAATCAAACCCATGTTGTAATGAGAGAGGATACCTTCAACTTCTTCGTTTGCTTTGGTAATTAACTCCGCTTTAACGGGAGGCACCACGATATCGCCCAAAGAGAACGACAAGCCACCTCTAAAGGCGTGCGAGTAACCCAACGACTTCATGTCATCAAGGAACTGCGCCGTTTTGGGCACGTTGGTTTCTCTCAAAATGCGAGCAATAATTTCACGAAGTGATTTTTTGGTCAACAATTCATTGACAAAACCTACCGTGTTTGGCACAACGCGGTTAAAGAGGACACGACCAACAGTTGTATCGATCAAGCGCGTTACGAGTTTGCCGTCTTCTTTTACAGTGGCGCGTACTTTAATCAACGCATGCAAATCAACGCGTTTCTCGTTGTAGGCAATCACAACTTCTTCATCAGAATAGAAAACACTACCCTCGCCTTTCACTAGCAATTCTGGTGTTGTTCTGCGCTCTTTGGTCATATAATACAATCCCAAAACCATGTCTTGTGAAGGTACTGTAATCGGAGAGCCGTTTGCAGGGTTGAGGATGTTGTGCGAAGCCAACATCAAGAGTTGTGCTTCAAGGATAGCAGCACTACCTAGTGGCAAATGCACAGCCATCTGGTCACCGTCAAAATCCGCGTTGAAAGCTGTACACACCAATGGGTGCAACTGAATTGCTTTTCCTTCGATAAGTTTGGGTTGGAAAGCTTGAATACCCAATCGGTGCAATGTTGGAGCACGGTTCAATAACACCGGATGTCCTTTCATTACGTTTTCCAAAATATCCCAAACTACAGGATCTCTTTTATCTATGATTTTCTTGGCCGATTTAACGGTTTTCACAATACCTCTTTCGATAAGCTTGCGAACGATAAATGGCTTGTAGAGCTCGGCTGCCATGTTTTTGGGCAATCCGCACTCGTGTAGTTTCAATTCAGGTCCTACAACGATTACCGAACGACCAGAGTAATCCACACGCTTTCCGAGCAAGTTTTGACGGAAACGGCCTTGCTTCCCTTTCAAGCTATCCGAAAGTGATTTCAGTGCACGGTTGCTTTCTGTTTTCACAGCAGAAGCTTTACGCGTATTGTCAAACAAAGAATCTACTGATTCCTGCAACATACGCTTCTCGTTGCGCAAGATTACCTCAGGCGCTTTGATTTCGAGTAGGCGCTTTAAACGGTTGTTGCGAATGATTACACGTCGGTACAAGTCATTCAAATCCGATGTAGCAAAACGACCACCATCAAGCGGCACCAACGGGCGCAATTCGGGTGGCGTAACAGGAATCACCTTCATTACCATCCACTCGGGGTTGTTTTCCATTCTGCTATTTGCATTTCGGAAAGCTTCCACTACTTGTAGGCGTTTCAACGCTTCTTGCTTGCGCTGTTGTGACGTTTCTGTATCAGCTTTATGACGCAATTCGTAAGACAGTTCGTCTAGGTTGATGCGTTGCAGCAAAGCAATAATGGCTTCAGCTCCCATTTTAGCAATAAACTTGTTGGGATCACTGTCGTCTAAATAATTGTTGTCGGCGGGCAAACGCTCGAGCGCATCGAGGTATTCTTCCTCCGTAAGGAACTCCATGAAAGGAATCGGTTCGCCCCCTTCGTTGGTGGCATTACCCGGCTGCACAACGATATAGCGCTCGTAGTAAATTACCATATCGAGTTTCTTGGTAGAAAGTCCAAGGAGGTAACCAATTTTGTTGGGTAAAGAACGGAAGTACCAAATGTGCGCTACAGGCACCACCAAGCTGATGTGTCCCACGCGCTCTCTGCGCACTTTCTTCTCCGTAACCTCTACACCACAACGGTCGCAGACGATACCTTTATAGCGGATGCGCTTGTATTTACCACAGGCACATTCATAATCCTTTACAGGACCAAAGATGCGTTCACAAAAAAGACCGTCACGCTCAGGCTTGTGCGTACGGTAATTAATGGTTTCTGGTTTGAGGACCTCTCCACTTGAACTTTCGAGAATGTGCTCAGGCGAAGCAAGACTTATTGTAATGGTAGAAAACTTGCTACTAACGGTTTTTTCACCTTTGTGTACTGCCATTTTGCAAAAAATTTAGTTATTGAAAAAGACCTACCCCAACAATTGAGGTAGGTACTTTTAATCGTTTTAGTCTAATGAAATTTTCAATCCCAAACCTTTCAATTCGTGCAACAACACGTTGAAAGATTCTGGAATTCCTGGCTCTGGCATGGCTTCTCCTTTAACGATAGTTTCGTAAGTCTTCGCTCTACCAATTACGTCATCCGATTTCACGGTAAGAATTTCTCTTAGGATATTCGACGCTCCAAATGCTTCGAGCGCCCACACTTCCATCTCTCCGAAACGCTGACCACCAAATTGCGCTTTACCCCCAAGAGGCTGTTGCGTAATGAGTGAGTAGGGTCCAATCGAGCGGGCGTGCATTTTATCGTCCACCATGTGACCGAGTTTCAACATGTAGATGATACCTACGGTTGCCGCTTGGTCAAAGGCATCACCTGTACCTCCATCGTACAACTGTACGTGACCAAAACGTGGTAAACCAGCTTCGTCAGTGTACTTGTTGATATCATCTAGGCTAGCTCCATCAAAAATTGGCGTTGCAAACTTCTTGTTGAGCTTCAAACCTGCCCATCCTAGAACCGTTTCGTAAATCTGACCGATGTTCATACGCGATGGTACACCCAATGGGTTCAACACGATGTCAACTGGCGTTCCATCTTCCAAGAATGGCATGTCTTCGTCGCGAACAATACGCGCTACAATACCCTTGTTTCCATGACGTCCAGCCATCTTATCACCTACTTTCAGCTTGCGCTTCTTGGCGATATACACTTTGGCCAATTTAACGATACCTGCTGGCAATTCATCGCCAATGGTAATGGCAAACTTCTCGCGCTTGTAAACCCCTAAATGGTCGTTTACTTTGATTTTGTAGTTGTGCAACAAATTCGCAATCTGACGGTTTCTGTCGTCATCTGTCGTCCATGAACCACCTACAATTCTCGTGAAGTCATCAATACTATTGAGAATCTTTTGCGTGTACTTAACCCCTTTAGGAATCACCACTTCGTTCAAGTCATTGGTAATTCCTTGACAGGTTTTACCAGCTACCAATACGTTGAGTTTTTCCAAGAAGCGCTGACGCAAGTTTTCTAATGTCATGTTGAATTCTTCTTCCAACACAGCTAGATCTTCTTTATCTTGTACTTTTTGACGCTTGTCTTTAACTGCGCGTGCAAATAGTTTTTTATCTATTACCACACCGTTCAACGAAGGCGAAGCTTTCAATGAAGCATCTTTTACATCACCTGCTTTGTCGCCAAAGATAGCGCGTAGTAACTTTTCTTCTGGCGAAGGATCGCTTTCTCCTTTTGGTGTGATTTTCCCGATGAGGATATCACCAGGCTTTACCTCAGCACCAATACGGATAAGTCCATTTTCATCGAGGTCTTTTGTAGCTTCCTCGCTAACGTTGGGGATATCAGCCGTCAATTCTTCAGCGCCTAGTTTGGTATCACGTACCTCAAGGCTATACTCATCGATATGCAGTGAGGTGAAGATATCTTCACGAACCACACGCTCGCTGATTACAATAGCATCCTCAAAGTTATACCCTTTCCAAGGCATGAAAGCGACCAGCATATTACGACCCAAAGCCAATTCACCGTTTTGAGTAGCGTATCCATCACAAAGCACTTGACCTTTTTCTACGCGTTGTCCGATACGAACAATTGGTTTCAAATTAACAATTGTACTTTGGTTTGTCTTGCGGAACTTCACCAAGTTGTATGTCTTCTCATCTTCTTCAAAGCTCACATGACGCTCTTCATCAGTACGGTCGTAGCGGATGGTGATTTTGGTAGCATCCACATAAATAACCTCACCGTCACCTTCTGCGTTGATAAGTACACGAGAATCTTTGGCCACTTGACCTTCCAATCCTGTACCTACGATAGGAGCTTCTGGACGCAACAACGGCACAGCTTGGCGCATCATATTCGAGCCCATCAAGGCACGGTTGGCATCATCGTGCTCCAAGAATGGAATCAAAGAAGCAGAAATCGAAGCAATTTGGTTCGGTGCAATATCCATAAAGTGCAACTGGCTAGGATCAGAAAGTGGGAAATCCCCCTCCTCTCTTGCCTTGATGCGATTGCTTTGGAAAACCCCTTGAGCATCTAAGGGCGCGTTGGCTTGCGCAATTACTTTTTCTTCTTCTTCTTCGGCACTCAAATAAACAGGTGCGGAATTGACCAAAACTTGGCCATTTTCAACTTTGCGATAAGGCGTTTCAATAAAGCCCATCGAGTTGATTTTAGCATAAACACACAGCGAAGAAATCAAACCAATGTTAGGTCCTTCAGGTGTTTCGATTGGACAAAGACGTCCGTAATGCGTATAGTGAACGTCACGTACCTCAAAACCAGCGCGCTCGCGAGAGAGACCACCAGGCCCTAAAGCCGAGAGGCGACGTTTGTGCGTTATCTCAGAAAGCGGATTGGTTTGATCCATAAACTGAGACAGCTGGTTTGTACCGAAGAAAGAGTTAATTACAGAAGACAGTGTCTTCGCATTAATCAAATCAATTGGGGTAAACACCTCATTATCACGCACATTCATACGCTCGCGGATGGTTCTAGCCATACGCGCCAAACCAACACCAAATTGATTGGCCATTTGCTCACCAACGGTGCGTACACGGCGGTTGCTCAAGTGATCGATATCATCCACTTCAGCTTTGGAGTTAATCAACTCAATAAGGTACTTTATAATATTGATGATATCGTCTTTGGTAAGCACCAACGTTTCATCATTGATATTCAGTCCTAGTTTCTTGTTCAATCGGTAACGACCAACCGCACCAAGGTTGTAACGCGTTTCGCTAAAGAACAATTTGTCGATAATACCTCGAGCAGTTTCTTCATCAGGCGGTTCAGCGTTGCGAAGTTGTCTGTAGATATGCTCCACAGCTTCCTTCTCAGTATTCGTTGGATCTTTTTGTAATGTATTGTGAATGATGGCATAATCAGCTGCCTCAATATCCTCTTTGTGAAGCAAAATCATTTTCACATCCGCTTCAAGGATTTGATCCATATGTTCTTTCTCAAGAATGGTATCGCGATCCAAGACCACCTCGTTCCGTTCGATAGATACCACTTCTCCAGTATCCTCGTCAACGAAATCTTCAATCCATGTTTTCAAAACACGCGCAGCTAGTCGACGACCCATTACACGTTTAAGACCGGCTTTAGAAACCTTAATCTCCTCAGCAAGGTCGAAAATTTCGAGAATGTCTTTGTCTCTTTCGTAACCGATAGCACGAAGCAAAGTGGTAACCGGTAACTTTTTCTTTCTATCAATATAGGCATACATCACGGCGTTGATATCCGTGGCAAATTCTATCCAAGAACCTTTAAAAGGAATGATTCTAGCGGAGTAGAGTTTGGTACCATTGGCGTGGTAGCTTTGTCCAAAGAAAACACCAGGAGAGCGGTGCAACTGCGACACAACGACACGTTCAGCACCATTCACAATAAAAGTACCCCGTGGGGTCATATAAGGAATCGTACCCAAATACACATCCTGGACAATGGTTTCAAAGTCTTCGTGTTCTGGGTCTGTACAGTACAGTTTAAGGCGTGCTTTGAGGGGCACGGAAAAAGTCAATCCTCTTTCGATACATTCTTCTTCAGAGTAGCGAGGGGGATCGATAAAGTAATCTATAAACTCAAGAACAAATTGGTTTCTTGCGTCGGTAATAGGGAAGTTCTCGGCAAAGGTCTTGTAGAGACCCTCTTCCCCGCGGTCTTCGGGTTTCGTATCTATTTGAAAAAAGTCACGAAAAGACTTTAGTTGGATATCCAGAAAATCTGGATACGGTGCCTGTTGAATAGAGGCAAAGTTGATTCGTTCTGTTGCGGTTGGAAAAGCCGTGGGATTTGCCATGATAGTAAAAAAGTTTATTAAACACAAAAGGGTTTAGGCCCATGGGTTACCCCCAAAGACCTAAACCTGATGACAATGTAGATAAAACTTACTTAAGTTCTACCTCAGCACCAGCCTCTTCAAGTTGCTTCTTCAAGGCTTCTGCTTCGTCTTTTGATACTCCTTCTTTGATGGCTCCAGGAGTGTTGTCTACCTTTTCTTTAGCTTCTTTAAGCCCTAAGCCGGTCATTTCTTTTACCAACTTCACTACTGCCAATTTAGAGGCACCAGCAGACTTAAGGATAACGTCGAATTCGGTTTGCTCAACAGCAGCTTCGCCACCGCCATCTACTGGACCAGCAGCTACAGCAATAGCAGCAGCAGCAGGCTCGATACCGTAAGTTTCCTTAAGGTAGTTAGCTAATTCGTTTACTTCTTTTACGGTGAGATTTACTAGAGCATCTCCCAATTCGTTAATATTTGCCATTTTGACTATGGTTTAAAATAAAATTACACACGATTAAATTATGTGGAAGCTGAGTGCGTACACAATTAGTTTTCTCTTTCTTCAAGAGTTTTAAGCAAGCCCGCGATAGTGTTGCCACTGCTCTTAAGAGCCGAGATAACATTTTTAGCAGGAGATTGAAGCAATGCGATAACATCACCAATCAATTCATTCTTGCTCTTCAAGGTCGCTAGGGCATCTAACTGCTCATCACCGATAAAGAATGCCTCATCGATATAAGCACCTTTAATTAATGGACGATTAGATTTCTTGCGAAATTCTTTGATCATTTTTGCAGGAGCATTTCCAGCTTCAGCAATCATGATACTACTGCTACCCTTAAGGATAGGATACAAGCCATCAAAGTTGCGTGATGAACGCTCCATAGCTTGTTTGAGCAACGTGTTCTTTACAACGGATAATTGAATACCACTGTTAAAACACAATCTTCTCAATCTAGAGGTGGCGTCGGCATCGAGTCCTGAAATATCAGTAACGTATACCGTGCTGGAATCTTCAAGTACAGCCGTCAATTCCTCTATAATGTTGTTTTTTTCTTCTCTTGTCATTTCGAAAATGATTTAGCGGAATTAATTAACTGACTTTGCATCCACTTGAACACCGGGGCTCATTGTGGTAGACAAATAGATACTCTTGATGTAAGTACCTTTGGAGGCAGCGGGCTTCATCTTGATGAGCGTTTTGATAAGCTCCTCAGCGTTCTCTTTCAATTTTGTATCATCGAAAGAAACTTTGCCAATACCAGCATGTACAATACCGTAGCGATCTACTTTAAAGTCAATCTTACCAGCTTTTACTTCAGCAACAGCTTTCGCTACATCCATAGTAACGGTACCTGTTTTAGGGTTAGGCATCAAACCTCTTGGACCTAGGATACGACCCAATGGACCAATTTTACCCATAACAGCAGGAACTGTGATGATCACATCCACATCAGTCCAACCATCCTTGATTTTCTGAAGGTATTCATCCAAACCAACATAGTCTGCACCAGCGTCTTTCGCTTCTTGCTCTTTGTCCGGTGTAACGAGTGCCAAAACGCGCACGTCTTTACCTGTTCCATGAGGAAGTGATACAACACCGCGCACCATTTGGTTTGCTTTTCTAGGGTCAACGCCTAAGCGTACTGCCAAATCAACTGAAGCATCAAACTTTGCGTAGTTTACCTCCTTGACGAGACCAGCGGCTACTTTCAATTCATATGCCTGTTTCAGGTTGTGTTTTGAAGCAGCTTCTTTTTGTTTTTTTGTCAACTTTGCCATTTGTGGTAAATTTTCAGTTAAAAGGGCTTGGTTCCAGTGACAGTAATACCCATACTACGGGCTGTACCCGCGATCATGCTCATTGCTGACTCCATGGTGAACGCATTCAAGTCGGCCATTTTGTCCTCAGCGATAGCTTTCACGTCGTCCCAAGTTACTTTCGCAACCTTAACGCGGTTGGGTTCTGCTGAACCACTCTTTAATTTCGCAGCTTCCATTAATTGAACGGCTGCTGGTGGAGTTTTGATAACAAAGTCAAACGACTTGTCTGCATAAACAGTAATCTGTACAGGAAGTACTTTACCGGGTTTATCTTGCGTACGTGCGTTAAACTGTTTGCAGAACTCCATGATGTTGACCCCCTTGGCACCCAAGGCTGGTCCAACAGGAGGTGATGGGTTTGCTGCGCCACCTTTTACCTGAAGTTTAATTAATGCACTTATTTCTTTTGCCATTTGTTTAACAACAATTGTTAATAATAAAAATGTGTATTAGCGAAGTTGGAAGCAGTGCTAATACTATGAGGAGCTCACATGTTAACCTTCTTTTTCGACTTGCATAAAACTCAATTCCAACGGTGTTTTTCTTCCGAAAATCTTCACCATTACCTCGAGCTTGCGCTTGTCTTCGTGTATTTTCTCAATCGTACCATTAAAACCGTTAAATGGACCGTCGATTACTTTTACAGTTTCACCAACGAGGAACGGAATATTAAAGGATTCGTTGTTGTCGCTGAGTTCGTCCACTTTACCAAGCATTCTGTTCACTTCAGCTAGACGCAAGGGCACAGGGTCGCCACCCTTTACTTCACCTAAAAATCCTATCACACCAGATATCCCTTTAATAGTGTGAATTACTTCACCTGTCAAATTGGCTTCAACCATGATATACCCAGGGAAGTAGTTGCGCTCCTTAGAAACCTTCTTGCCATTCCGGATTTGGAAAACCTTTTCGGTAGGCACAAGAATTTGAGAAACAAAATCGGCTAAATTAGCGCGTTCGACTTCGTTCTCTATATAGGCTTTAATTTTGTTCTCTTGTCCGCTTATCGCACGAACAACATACCATTTCATTCCGGAGCTACTCATTACTTTGGGTTTTCAAAAATGATTTAACTCAGAATAATTCATAAATCAGTTCCAATACAGAACTAATTACCTTATCCATTAAAAATATGATCAATGCAAAGATGATAGACGCCACTACAACGAGGACACCACTTTTCTGCAGATCGTTAAATTTAGGCCAATATGCCTTATGGACGAACTCCTCATAGGATTCGAGGAGATATGCTTTCAGATTATTCATTGCTGATCGTTTGCACGGGTGGAGAGATTCGAACTCCCATCAACGGTTTTGGAGACCGCTATTCTGCCATTGAACTACACCCGTATGTGAGTTTATTTTTTCGGACTGCAAATGTAGAAAAAAAAGCCGTCGAAAAAACAGTTTTTTGAAAAATCAAAAAAAAGTATCTCATTCTTTACGAATGAGATACTTAATCTTTATTCTCTGGTCAATTCTTATTCAAGAATTTCAGTTACTTGACCCGCACCAACGGTACGTCCACCTTCGCGGATAGCGAAACGCAAACCTTTGTTGATAGCTACTGGAGCGATAAGCTGTACAGTGATAGTCAAGTTGTCACCTGGCATAACCATGTCAACACCTTCTGGCAAGTGGATTTCTCCAGTTACGTCAGTTGTACGCAAGTAGAACTGTGGACGGTATCTGTTTTGGAATGGCGTGTGACGACCACCTTCTTCTTTTTTCAATACGTAAACCTCAGCTTTGAATTTGGTGTGAGGTGTGATAGAACCTGGCTTGCAGATAACCATACCACGACGGATATCAGCTTTGTCGATACCTCTCAAAAGGATACCTACGTTGTCACCAGCTTCACCTCTATCGAGGATTTTGCGGAACATTTCAACACCAGTGATAGTAGATGTCAATTTCTCATCACCGAAACCGATGATTTCAACACCATTACCAGTAAGGGCAACACCTGTTTCGATACGACCTGTTGCTACAGTACCACGACCTGTGATAGAGAACACGTCTTCGATTGGCATCAAGAAGTCCTTGTCGATAGCACGCTCAGGAAGTGGAATGTAATCATCAACAGCAGCCATCAATTCAACAACTTTGTCTACCCACTTTGCTTCTCCGTCAAGAGCACCAAGAGCAGATCCAGCTACAACAGGAATGTTGTCACCGTCATAATCGTAGAAAGACAACAATTCTCTGATTTCCATTTCAACGAGTTCTAACAACTCTTCGTCGTCAACTAAGTCAACTTTGTTCATGAAAACAACGATTTCTGGCACACCTACTTGGCGAGCTAGAAGGATGTGTTCACGAGTTTGTGGCATAGGACCATCTGTAGCAGCAACAACTAGGATTGCACCGTCCATCTGAGCGGCACCAGTAACCATGTTCTTAACGTAGTCAGCGTGACCTGGACAGTCAACGTGTGCGTAGTGACGATTTTGAGTTTCGTACTCTACGTGTGAAGTATTGATGGTAATACCTCTTTCTTTTTCTTCAGGTGCGTTGTCGATAGAATCGAAAGAACGCTTTTGTGACCAACCTTTTTCAGCCAACACGCTTGTGATAGCAGCTGTCAAGGTAGTTTTACCGTGGTCAACGTGACCAATCGTACCAATGTTCAAGTGCGGTTTGTTCCGTACGAAATTCTCTTTTGCCATAGTTGAGGACTTTAAATTTATTAAGGTGCAAAGACTAAAAACCAGAGCCAATGAGGGGAATTGAACCCCTGACCTTTTCCTTACCAAGGAAACGCTCTACCCCTGAGCTACATCGGCTGATTTAACGAACAAAAACTCCAAAAAAAACGGTTTTCTCGTGTAAAGATTTCGTATTAATTGAAGTTCAATAGTGGAGCGGAAGACGGGATTCGAACCCGCGGCCCTCAGCTTGGAAGGCTGATGCTCTACCAACTGAGCTACTTCCGCAATATGTCATTTAAAAGAACGAATGTGGGGAGAGCAGGATTCGAACCTGCGAAGGTTTCCCAACAGATTTACAGTCTGTCCTCGTTGGCCGCTTGAGTATCTCCCCTTACGATCATTAAAAAAAAATGGAGCCGGTGGAGGGATTCGAACCCCCGACCAGCTGATTACAAATCAGCTGCTCTGGCCAACTGAGCTACACCGGCAAAGTGTTTTTTTTGAACGCCCCAATACGTATCGTTTGGGATGGCAAATGTATAAACATTCTCTGCGCTACCAAATATTTTTTTCTTTTTTTTAAGAACCTTCAAATGCTCACATTTTCAATATTTTACACAAACATAGTTGGACAAAAATACACCGCAAACCGCTAGCACCTCTCCTTTTACCCTGTATTTTTTTCTTGACCACTCATTTTTATTGCACAAACCTACCTCCATTTTCTAGCGTTGGGCCTCTTTGGCGCTCCTCAAAAAAAAAGGAGCATTTCTGCTCCTTTCTCTTTTAAAACTGCTTTATCCAGTTGCGCAATACTTGGGTAGCGCGACTTGGCTTTAGCGTATCTTTTGGCGTGTATCGCTACAAACCCTTTACCTTTTCCTTGTGCTTGCGCAATTGTCTGCCCATACTGTCGGCACACAAATCCATGGCTTCCTCAAATGTACTGGCCTCTTTCTTTACCACCATGGGGTGACCCGGCACATTTACACGCACTTCTACTATCTTATTTTCTTTCGCTGAGGTGTTTTGCACCTTTAGGTACACATCACTATCGATTACATGATCAAAGAATTGTTCAATTTTATCTAAGCGCTTTTGAATAAACTCGATGAGTTTGATGTCTGCTTTGAAATTTACGGATTGCACATGTACTTTCATATATCGTTATTTTTATGCCCCCTGGGGTGAGCATGGTTATACACTTGTTTGAGTTTTTCAATCGTATTGTGGGTATAAACCTGTGTGGCTGCCAAACTCGAGTGCCCCAGCAACTCTTTTACAGCTAGGAGATCCCCACCGTTTTCTAACACATGCGTAGCAAAGGCGTGGCGCAAGGTGTGTGGCCCTTTTTTTTGCATGCTTGTGATGGTGCCAAGGTAGGTATTCACCACTGAATATACAAGTTTTGGATACAGCTTTTTTTTGCGCTGGGTTACAAATAAATAATCGTTGTTTAACTCCCCGCGCAACGCCAAATACTTTCGAATTTCTTCTGCTATAACATCCAACACGGGCACAATACGCACTTTGTTGCGCTTGCCCAACACTTTCAGGGTTTGCTTCTCGATATCCCAATCCCAAATGCGCAATTCAATTAATTCCGCTCGGCGCATTCCTGTGCTGTAAAGCAACAACAACATCAAACGATTTCGATTGGCTACTTCATCATCGAACTCGTGAGGGGTGTTTTCTATCAGGGTCTCCATTTCCAATCGCGATGGCACCTTGAATAACTGCCTTTCTAATTTTGGCGTTTGCACACCTTCTGTCGGATTGATTTCAACAACTCCCTGACGCAATAAGTATTTGAAAAAAGAGCGAACAGATGAGCGTTTTCGCGCCAATGACTTTCTTGACAGACCTTCTTTACTGAGACGCGAAAGCCAGCGACGCAAGTGCCCTGGAGTCACTTCTCCCCAATTCCCTACACCTGATTCCATTACATTAAAAGCCAAAAACTGATCTAAGTCTTTGGCATAAGCGGTAACCGTGAGCGGCGAATAGCGTTTCTCTGTTTCTAAAAATCGCAAAAATGAGGTGACGAATGCTTCCAATTTTTTTTTTACGAATATAACGGGCTGCCAAAGGAATTTACCCACCCACGCGCAAAGGTTTTCAACAACGAAGACATAGCCGTAAAAAGCAAAAGCGCACTCGGAATACCGAATGCGCTTTTGCTTTTTGGATGCGTGTGCAGGCTAAATTTCTTCTTCGGCCTGACGCAATTTCTGAATGTAAGAAGCTTTGATGACTTCGAAACGTCTCTCTACAGATGGTTTGGTAAACTGCTGACGCTTTCTAAGTGCGCGAACGACACCCGTTTTGTCAAACTTTCTCTTGTAGCGCTTGAGAGCTCTGTCTATAGCTTCTCCTTCTTTTACAGGAACAACAATCATTTATTTAGTGTATTTAGTGTCTTACTCAATTAGGGCGGCAAAGATATGCAATAATAATTCAGTAAAGCAAATGGTTACGAAAATAATTTAGCGCAATGGTTACTCGCGCAAAAGATTTTTGGAAAGAACAAGTTTTTGTATTTCGGACGTCCCCTCTCCAATAGTGCACAATTTCGAGTCGCGGTAGAATTTTTCAACTGGAAAATCCTTGGTGTATCCGTATCCACCGAAGATTTGAACGGCTTCAACGGAAGCGCGGACACAAACTTCTGATGCGTAATACTTGGCCATCGCACTTTGATTGGTTACTTTTTTGCCTTGGTTTTTCAAACTTGCTGCTTGAAAAGTGAGCAATTCCGCAGCTTCAATTTCAGTAGCCATATCGGCTAATTTGAAAGCTATGGCCTGGAAATTTGAAATGGGCTGACCAAATTGCTCGCGCTCTTTTGAATATTTCAACGCGGCATCTAAAGCTCCTTTGGCAATTCCCAATGATAAAGCGGCTATGGATATTCTTCCTCCATCCAAAATTTTCATCGCTTGGATGAATCCATCACCTACCTCTCCCAAAATGTTCTCGGCGGGGACTCTACAGTCTTGGAAAATCATTTCTGCGGTTTCTGAGGCGCGCATGCCTAATTTATTTTCTTTTTTACCTCCAGTAAAACCTGGGGTGCCGCGTTCTACCACAAATGCAGTGATTCCATGGCTGTCCAACAACTCTCCTGTGCGGGCCAATACCACCGCAACGTCACCAGAGATTCCGTGGGTTATCCAATTTTTGGCCCCGTTTAAAACGTAATGATCGCCATCCTTCTTGGCCACACAGCGCATGCGCATAGCATCACTTCCTGTGTTGGCTTCTGTTAATCCCCAAGCGCCTATCCACTCGCCTGTGGCTAACTTGGGCAACCACTTTTTCTTTTGAGCTTCGTTGCCAAACTGCATAATATGACCGGTGCAAAGTGAATTGTGTGCCGCCATCGAAAGGGCTACACTGGGGTCTACCTTGCCGAGTTCGGTGATCGCGGTAACGTATTCGTCATACGTTAGGCCTGCTCCGCCGTACTCCTCGGGGACCAATACACCCAATAAACCCAATTCACCTAACTTCTTCATTACAGCAACCGGAAAGGTTTGCGACTCGTCCCATTCCATCATCTCGGGTTTGATGTGCTGCTCCGCAAAATCGCGTACGGTTTGCGCTATCATTTCTTGGGTTTCTGTCAAAGAAAAATTCATCATGTTCGGGTGTTCTTTTGATTTAATTCTCAGTTTTCAAATAAGGTGCAATTTTACGGAATAAATCACCATCCATAAAACTAAAGTTCTTTAACTCTGCTACACTGCCAAAAGTTCGATAACTATTGCGGAATTGAACCATTTCTCGCGCCATACTTTTGGTGATGTAGGGATGTAAGCTAAGCTCCTTTTCACTTGCTATATTGATGTTTAGCTGCTGAATAGCGCTGCTATCAACCTGAAGTTGCTCCCAAAATGCAACAACGCGTGTGCTGTCCATACCATACACCTCTAGTAGCTGTGTTTTACAATAAAATCCACCAAGACGCTCTCGGTACTTTACAATTCGAGAGGCAAAAACGCTTCCGATGCCCCGCAGTTGTGTCCAACCTGCCGAATCTAACTCATTTATCTCGTACCAAATTGAATCTGTTTGTGTAATTTCAAAGGTGGAGTCTGTTTCTAAAAATTCACTTTCCAAAGGATGTATCACAATTGATGCTGACTGCTCTTTATACCATCGATCTGAAACACCATACACTTTCTTCAACTCTTCTTTTTTTGTGAAACCGCCTATTCTATCTCTATAGGCTACAAATCGTGCGGCAGTGGGTGGGTGGAGGCCACGCTCTTGTAATTCTTCAATTGTAGCGGTGTTGGGATCCCATTCATCGTTGTTTCCTCGGCCTTCTTGCTGCTGTTTTAACATTATGTACGGGGCAACGCGTTCGTAAAACGCACTATCAATTACAAATACTTCCTTCAATTGAGCTTTGCGCTGAATGGGCTTTCGCCGCAAATCGCGAACCGCTAGACGCGCTTGTTTGACAGACAAACCCAACGCTTCCCAATCTTCAATAGTAGCTGTATTGGGATCAAAATAGAAAAAACTATCGGTGGGGTGTGTTTCAAAGTGGTGTTGCATTTGTTGTCGCCAATCCACAACAGATTCACTAGCTTTTGTCTGCATTTTCCACCGCAGTAGCAAAAAAACACCTTGCCAAATGGCAACAGCTATCAATAAATATATCGCCCCCCGCGATTGCATTTGATTGTAGGCCATAATTTCTATCGGATTATTTGAGCTGTAAAAATAATGCACTTTTCTTTATTTACATAATTGTCTTACCGATTATTTTTACTTAACCAGGTTTTTTCACCACGATTCGGCACCATTTGGATAAAGAGTGGCTTGCACAATGGCTTCAAAAATTGGATTTGCATACTCGCTTAAAAATTAAGATACTTGCAGACTTCAAACGCATGGGTGCTCTCATCCGTTTTCGTACGCTCAGTGGCGCACCATTACAAAAAATTTACACTAGTAATCCGTTATATCAAAGACATTTAGCATGAAGCTATTATCTACTCTATTCATTTGTCTATTCGCAATCACGAGCGCATTTTCTCAAGAAGCATTTGATGTCACCTTGGAATTGAGCAACCCCTCGAATTCCATCAACGATGGACGCGCCAAGGTACACGCCTCTGGAGGTGTTGCGCCATATCATTATTATTGGAGTGAGGCTCGGGTAGACACCACTTCGCGGGTCGCCAACCGTCTAACAGAAGGCGTTACACACTCGGTAAGAGTTGTGGACGCCACTGGCGCGGTGGTCTCCAAAAATTTTGAAATTCCCGCGGAATTTACTGCCGAAGTTTTCAACGGGACATTCAAACCCATAGTAGATGCTGTGGCTAGTGTTATTTTTTGGGATCCTTTTAATGCCATTGGTGTATATGACAATAGAATATATGACACAGCAGGCAATGTGGTGCGCAACCCCAACGGGACCATTAAGACCTCCCCTATTCCATTCATAGTAATCTGGTTGATATTTGGTGCATTATTTTTCACCATTCGCATGGGTTTCATCAATTTTTGGGGTTGGCGCCATTCTATAAACCTCGTTCGCGGAAAGTATGATGAAAAAGATGCACCTGGAGAAGTAACACATTTTCAGGCATTGGCTACTGCGGTGAGTGCAACTGTAGGATTGGGGAATATTGCCGGCGTGGCTGTTGCCGTTTCCTTAGGCGGGCCGGGCGCTACTTTTTGGCTCATAATTGCCGGATTGCTCGGTATGGCATCTAAGTTTACGGAATGTACCCTAGGGGTAAAGTATCGGGATATTGGTGAGGATGGCGTAGTAGAGGGTGGCCCAATGCGGTACTTGCGCAAAGGTTTGGCGGGAAAAAACATGCCGATGCTCGGAAAAACCCTCGCCGTGATTTTTGCTGTATTGGCTATTGGCGCCTCATTTGGCGGTGGCAATATGTTCCAAGCCAATCAAGCATTTGAGCAATTGTCTGGCCAATTCCCTATGCTCGTTGGCAAAGGACCTGCTTTTGGCTTTATCCTTGCCGTCTTGGTGGGTACAGTAATTATAGGCGGCATAAAAAGCATTGCCAAAGTAACTGAAAAGGTAGTTCCTATAATGGCTGGTACCTATATCATCGCCGCCTTGGTTATTATATTTATGAATATCACTCAACTTCCTAGTGCATTCAAACTTATAATCGACGGCGCATTTTCTCCCGACTCTATGCTCGGTGGGTTCATTGGGGTGATGATTCAAGGGTTTAGAAGAGCTGCTTTCTCCAACGAAGCCGGCGTGGGCTCCGCAGCTATTGCGCACTCTGTGGCAAAAACCAACCACCCGGTTAGCGAAGGTTTTGTAGCGCTACTTGAGCCTTTTATCGACACCGTAGTGGTGTGTACATTGACCGCTTTGGTACTCATTTTTACTGGCAATTACGAAGACTTGACTGGTATGGGAGGCGCGCAATTGACGTCTCAAGCATTTGGTAGCGTTATTAGTTGGTTCCCCTATGTATTGGTCGTTGCGATTTTCTTGTTTGCATTCTCTACTATGATATCGTGGTCCTATTACGGTCTGCGCGCTTGGACCTTCCTATTTGGCCGCAGCAAACGCACCGAATTGACATACAAACTGCTGTTCTTGGGCTTTATCATTGTCGGTTCTTCGGTGAGTCTAGGCGCAGTCCTCGACTTCTCGGATATGATGATTCTCGCTATGGCATTGCCAAACATCATT
Organism: Schleiferiaceae bacterium; assembly: GCA_022565875.1. Taxonomy (GTDB): domain Bacteria; phylum Bacteroidota; class Bacteroidia; order Flavobacteriales; family Schleiferiaceae; genus JAIULY01. Next base: position 21,164 of record JAIULY010000003.1, read on the forward strand.
GGGTTGTTGTTGTTGTCTGGCGAAGTTCGCAAGGACTTAAAAACCTATTGGGGCAAATACAAATCCGGTGAAATTCTTCCGGTGAAAAAGGAATAAATAATCCTTCCTGAAAGTTTTATTTGGACAGAAAGACTACTAGGAAATGGGTCTGCTCTGAAATCCGAAATGATACTTGCTTTTCATAAACAACATAAAAAAAGGTTGCAGTACATACTGCAACCTTTTTTAATACCCCGTGCTTCGAGGAAAATGCTAATCTAAAAACCCATAGTTATGGTAATCTACAGCGTACACCAAAAAGAGATGTTTTTTGCCCTGATACATAAATGAGAAACTATTCCCTCTGTATACATTCACCTCAACCTCTTCACAAACAGCATCTACAATCTCATCCAAAGCAAAAGTGCCAATATCATCTACCACCTTCAATCCATTGTCATAGGGATCCCCACCGCTGTACAAACGGTAGGCAATGGCTACCTTTCCCATGGGATTTATCAGGGTTGAATTGGCATTCCATTTCAATAACTCACCAGATCGGGAAATTAAACCAAAGTTTTGCCCAATAAGATCTTCCACTTTAATTACCTCGGGGCTTTGACGAACGCATGGGAACTCGGAGCCATCTATTGATATAACAATGTTTAATTCCGAACCAAAATGCTGAAAGAGTTGGCTATTACTCAAATTGACTGTTTCTAGTAGGTAAGATCCGGAGTTTGGTAACGCATAGTGGATGCCGTTTATGGTAACTGTTGTGTTCTCGGGGAAATCGCCTGAGAAATACGGTGAATCCTTAATTACCCAACCAGAAACGCGACCATAGTTGCTATTGGTTATTATTCCCATGATATAATCAGGCTCCTGCAAGTCATTGTAAACACGAAAAGCTTCTTCGTTGAAACCAGCCGTATTGAGAGCGGCCAGCGCTTGTTGCCACGCTGGGACCGAAGAAGTAGGGGTTGCATCCTTAGTGCATGATATGGCCAGGAAAATGACCGATAGGACAACGATAAATTTTGGTTTCATTTGATTGACAAAAATAGGTTTTACAAACATTGGGTGTCGCTAGGTAGACCTGAAAGCAAACGTATGCCACTTTAGACCAACAATACCCTAAACTTTGGCAACGTAACCGCTTTTCGGATTATCGCGGAAATATGTAACTGGTCAACTACATTTCGATGCGAAAAAAATAAAAAAATGACGTACACAACTTTTTATTAAAAAAATTATAAAGCCATTACAAATAACCTTAAAAAAAAGTATGTTTGCCCACCCATATCGGTTTAAAAAACACGAATACCAAAACTTCCTAAAAATGAAGAGATTTACTTTTCTTGTTACGTTTGCATTATCCATTTTAATTACCTTACCCAAAACGAGTATTGGGCAATCCACTGCTGATGCTCCTGCACCTCAGCGAGAGCGAAATTTTGGCTTGCACATGGGATGGCTCGCGCCTTATTCGGCAGTGAAACTTGGACTAGACTTCAAAATCAACGACAAATTTGAAATATTTCAAGAGCTCATTTTAGTTAGTTATTATCCAGGGGTGTTTTTTGGGGGGCGATACTTGGCGCAACCGATTAACAACAGCCGCTGGCAACCGTACTTTGGGCTTGGATTTGGTGGGCTAGAAAACACCTTAGCCTTTCAATCGCAGGCAGGCGTTCGTTTTGCCACGGGTAATGGCTTTGAGCTAAGACTAGCCCTCACAGGCATACACACCGATTCTACTCCCCCATTTGTCTATCACGATGAAATAAATATCGCTTCATTAGAAATAGGTATCGGTTGGCGGTTTTAATTCACTTCATAAAAAAAGGGTTGCAGAAATGATTTTCAGCAACCCTTTTTTACATTCAGTTTTTTCTATCTTACACCATATTTTTCACCTCCTGCAAAGCCTCTTCGTACAACGCCACATAGCGCGGACCGATATTCGCGATGGAAAATTGCAACGATTGTTTGCGGGCTTGTTTTGAGAATTGCTCCAACAAAGCATCGTCTTGTAATAGGGCAATAGCGCGGCTGGCCATAGTCGCTACATCGCCCACATTAGCTGTGTAGCCTGTTACCCCATCAATATTCACTTCCTCTAGTCCACCGGCATTAGAAGATATAACAGGAACCCCGGCGGCCATTGCTTCAAGTGCTGCAAGACCAAACGACTCGGTTGCTGAAGGCAGCAAAAACAAATCCGATCCGCACAGGACGCGAATGAGCTCATTGGTTTTGCCTAAAAAGATCACATCTCGCAAAAGGCCGGCCTCACGAGCTTGCACTTCAGCTTGGTCTTTCTCTGGTCCGTCTCCAATCATCACCAATTTGCTAGGTACTTTTTCATGTATCAAACGAAAAGCTTCTATCACATCAGGGATTCGCTTGACGGGTCGGAAATTCGAAATATGCGTAATCAACTTTTGCCCTTCCGGACAAAGGGCTAACTTAGCGCAAGGCAACTTTTTTTCCGCATATAATTCTGGATCTATAAAGTTAGGAATGACTTCGATGTGCTTCTTCACATCAAAAAACCGCAACGTATCGCGTTTCAAGCTTTCCGAAACACTGGTGACTTTATCAGAATGATTGATAGAAAAAGTAACCGCTGGCTTGTAGGTAGGATTCTTGCCAACCAATGTAATATCTGTGCCGTGCAGGGTTGTAATAACGGGGATATTCACCCCTCGATCTCGCAAAATTTGCTTGGCCATGTAGGCAGCGTAGGCGTGTGGAATAGCATAATGTACATGCAGCAAATCCAGCTTCTCGTAGATTACGGTATCCACCATTTTACTGGAAAGCGCCAACTCATAAGGCTGATATTCAAACAAAGGGTAATCGTGGACATTGACCTCGTGGTAGTAGATATTGCTCTCCAAGATATTCAATCGCACTGGCTGACTATACGTGATAAAGTGAACCTTGTGCCCTTGTTTTGCCAAATAATTCCCTAATTCTGTTGCTACTACGCCACTACCGCCAAATGTGGGATAGCACACAATTCCTATTTGCATAATTTCCTTTTTCAACCTTGAGTAAACAGTACGCTTACCAAAAAGTGCATGGCTTCCTTAAAAAAGAGGCTGCTATTTCTTTATTTTTTTTACCGATACACTGCCGTCCTCGGTGTAAGTGACCCATGTCCCAAACTCCTTTCCCTTTTTGTATTGCCCGGCTGTTTTGATGGTTTCATTTTCAAAATACTCTTCATACACCCCGTGTTTTTCATTATTCACATAGGTGGTTTTACTTTTCAAATTCCCGTTTTTATGAAAAAACAACACTTCGCCTTCAATTTTACCATTCTCATAGCGGTACTGAAAGGCGATCGTACCGTTTTCACTATACCAAGTTGACAAGCCGTGCTTTTTGCCCTCTTGGTAAAAGTGTCGTTCTTGAATATTGTTGTTGCGATCGTAGGATTCTACTACACCATCGAGTTGGCCGCGTTTGTATTGTTCAAACTTGGTGAGGTATCCAAAGCGAAAATAGCGTTGATCGCCATGAAATTGTCCTTCTAAGTAATGTGTTTCTGCTTCCAGAAATCCTCTATCGGAGAACAAGAACACCGCGCCATGCAGTTGATCATTTTTATAATTTTCGACACTTGCCACCATGCCGTTTGGGTGATACGTCAGCCACATCCCTTGTCTCAAACCTCTTGCATCCAATTGGTTGTTTACAGTGTCTACTTGAGCCATTCCCAAAAATGGGTAGATAAGGAGCGCGAGAAGCGCAATAGTCCACTTATTCATAATGATACGAGTTTAAAGCGTCGTAAATGGTTTGTTGAATAGCTGTGCGCGTCCCCATGGTAATGAGTTTGCGATTCTCGGCATCGGGATGCACGCGATTGGAAAGAAAAATATAAACAATATCTTCTTCGGGGTCTACCCAAGCAATGGTACCAGTAAATCCGGTATGTCCGAAACTGAGCATAGAGACACAACCGCAAGTTGGTCCAGCGCCGCCCAATTGGGGCTTATCAAAACCAATTCCTCTTCGATTGTTGTTATCTACACAAAATTGACAATCTGCAAAATGCTGTATGGTTGCTGGTTGGAAAAAGGTTTTGCCAGCATAAGTGCCATTTTGCAAAAACAGTTGCATCAGCTTGGCCAGATCAAAGGCATTTGAAAAAAGCCCCGCATGGCCTGCCACGCCACCTACCATAGCGGCACCTTGGTCGTGTACATACCCGTGTATCATGCGGTTTCGGTACAATTTATCGTTTTCTGTAGGCGCAATATCCGCCAACGAAAAACGCTGTAGTGGATTGTACCCCAACGTATATGCACCAATGGGCTCATACAAATAGTGTTGCACCCACTCGTCTAATGACATGCGGTATTCTCGCTCTATAATACGTTGAAACAAGTAGTAACTCAAATCAGAGTAAACATACTTGTTTTGATCAAAAAGTGGACTTTTTATCAAGCGTTGCAAAAGAGTGTCCCGCACCTGCGGAGCTGAAAACAAGTCTTTTGCAACAGCATTAGGATAGGCTTCGGATGCTACACTATCATAATATTGCGGCAATAATTGTTGCCCTTTCATGGTTTGCAAATGGAAGGGGATCCAAGGTTTTAGACCAGCTTGGTGGGCCAAGATATCGCGGATGATTAATTTTTCCTTGTTCGATCCCTTGAGTTCTGGCAGGTAATCGCCAATTGGTGCATCTAAGTCAATAAGTCGATCTTCGTATAACTTCATAATCCCCGGAACACTTGCAGCGATTTTGGTAACAGAGGCCAAATCGTATAGGGTATGGGGTGTAACTTTTTGGGGGGCATCATAACTCAACGTACCATAAGCCTTGTGAAAAAACACTTTCCCGTTTTTCGCCACCAAAACTTGCGCTCCGGGTGTTGCCTTTTCAGCAATGGCTTTTTTTACAATGGCATCAATAGCCGTTAATCGCTTGGGATCTATGCCTACTTCTTCTGGTGTTGCAAAGCCTAGGACATTGAGCTTTTCCGTTTGTAGACCATAACCCGCCGTAAATAATGAACCCGCAGAAACGGGCAATCTACCGCTAGCACCCAATGCCCCAAAAAGCAACTGTGCTGTGGCTTCTGCTGCAACAGGCGTATTTTGATAGCTTACCACCAATGCTTGTGCATCGGCAGCATCTGGAAAGTGATTCAATGCATAAGGATTGGCGAAAAGTGTAAAAATCAGGTTGCCTTGCAATGTCAACTTTTGAATAAAGGCGGCTTCTTGAGCTTTGGGTTTAAAAGACTTCCAAGGATTGGCGTTGCTCGTATAAAATCCAGCGATTACCAAATCATAACTGCTCAATTTATAAAGAATAGTATTCGTAGCATTAGCGTCGTATTCTATCCAATCCACTTGCGCATATAATTTGAGGGTATTGTAAAACGATTTATTGACGTCGGTGCCAAAACCAACAAAAGCAATTTTTTTCTGGGTATAATCTTGTAAAGGCAACAGTTTCTCACGATTTACCAACACGGTTAACGATTGCTCGGTGAGTTTCTTTGTAATGATATCCGCTTTCGCATGCATCAAATCGCTCTGGAGATTTTTAATAGACAAGGGTGCTTTTTTGTATGCACCTGTCCAATATTTCACCATTAGAATTTTCCTCACACGTTCGTCCAAATCGGCATCAGTAATTTGCCCTTCGCGCATGGCGGCGCGCAATGCCGCTTTAGCTTTGGGCACATCTGTTGGAAAAAGGAGAATATCATTGCCGGCCAAGAATGCTTTTACTTCCAATGCGCCAGGCTGGTTGCTATTGGCTACCCCCTTCATATTGAGTGCATCTGTGATAATAAGCCCCTCAAATCCCAACTGTTCTTTGAGCAAACCGGTAACAATGGGTTTAGAAATAGACGAAGGTGTTCCTGTGCTATCCAAAGCCGGCACAGACAAGTGGGCCACCATAACACTGCCCATACCTTTGTGAAAGAGGGGTTGGTACGGAAACAATTCGATATCGGTTAGGCGTTCTTTGCTGTGTTTTAAAACAGGTAGGGTCAGGTGGGAATCGGTATCGGTATCGCCATGCCCGGGGAAGTGTTTGGCACAAGCCAGCACCCCTTCCGATTGCATACCCGCCATGTAAGCAGCGGTTTTGGCAAGTACATTGTGTTTGTCTTCACCAAAGGAACGCGCATTAATAATAGGATTATCAGGATTGGTGTTGATATCCGCAACAGGGCCAAAATTAAAGTGAACACCAATGCGCTTGCAGTGCTTTCCAATTTCTTTGCCCATTTCGTACACCAAACTTGAATCCTGTGCAGCGCCTACTGTTAGCGGCCAAGGAAAGCGATAGGTGCTATCCAATCGCATGGCCAATCCCCACTCGCCATCAATGCCAATGAGCAATCCATGTTTTGATTTTTGCTGAAATTTATTGAACAAATTCAGTTGCCGTCCTGGTCCCCCTTGAAAAAAAATGAGCCCCCCGACATGCTCATTCTCAATCAACTGAATTACCGATCGCTCATGCGCTTCGTTCTTATTGCTGTAGGCTGCAACCATAAATAATTGCCCCAGCTTTTCATCCACCGTCATTACTTGCAGCAAACTATCTGCATAGTGCGCAGCTTCCGCTGAATAAAAAACAGGACCTTTTGGTTCTGTATTCGGAATAGTTGCAGACGAGAAGCCTAACCATAAAGAAAGGTTCAATAAAAAATTGAGCAGGGTATTAACTAAGAGCATAGTGTTATTTAGAAATGAGACCAACTCCAAAAGTAAGGAAAAGGATAAGTCGAGCAATCATGAAATAAAAATAAATATTCACAATCTCAGCAAAAGAAATTCGGGTAAAATTGGACAAAAAAAAACCGCATATAGCGGTTTTTTTTTCCATTTTAAGATGCAGCTTTTAAGTTGTGTAAATTCGATTTCTCAAATTTAGACTTGGCATATTCCAAGGTTAGCGTAAACGACTTCACCTCTTCATCCGATGGGATTTCAAACATAGCATCGGTAAGAATGCTTTCGCAGATACCGCGCAATCCTCGGGCGCCCAGTTTATTCTCCAGCGCTTTTTCTACAATGTAATCCACCACTTCTGGTTCAATTTCCAGTTTGATATCATCCATTTCAAAGATGGCTTCGTATTGCTTGAACAACGCGTTTTTGGGTTCCGTTAAAATGGCCTTTAATGCCTTGGCGTCTAGCGGCGACAAATAAGTCAAGACGGGCATACGGCCGATGAGTTCGGGTATCAGGCCAAAAGCTTTGAGGTCTTGTGGCGAGATGTACTGCAAGAAGTTGGCTTCGTCAACGGCCTCACGTACTTTGCCGGAATGGTAGCCCACCGTTTGGGTATTCATGCGACGAGCAATGTGACGTTGAATACCATCAAAGGCGCCACCTGCAACAAAGAGGATATTCTTTGTATCGATTTCTATAAACTTTTGATCTGGGTGTTTCCGACCGCCTTGAGGCGGAACGTTCACCTTACTCCCTTCGAGCAGTTTGAGAAGGCCTTGTTGCACACCTTCGCCAGAGACATCTCTAGTGATAGAAGGATTATCACCTTTGCGGGCAATTTTATCGATTTCATCAATAAAAATAATACCTCTTTCTGCCGCTTTCACGTTATAATCTGCCGCTTGCAACAAGCGCGTTAAAATACTTTCCACATCTTCACCAACGTAGCCCGCCTCCGTCAGCACAGTAGCGTCAACTATAGTAAACGGTACATTGAGCATTTTGGCGATGGTGCGAGCGAGCAAGGTCTTCCCTGTGCCTGTTTCACCTACCATTACAATATTGGACTTATCCAACTCTATTTCTTTGTCTGCGCGATAAGTCAAGCGTTTGTAGTGATTGTATACCGCTACAGAAAGTACCTTCTTCGCATTGTCTTGACCAATGACGTAAGCGTCTAGAAATTGTTTTATTTCGGCAGGCTTTAGCAGATTGAGGCTATTGCTCAATTCTTTCTTTTCGTTGTGATGCAACTCCTCATTGACAATACTATAGGCTTGAATGATACAGCGGTCGCAAATGTGCCCACTTATTCCGGCAATAAGCACCTCGGTATCTTTTTTATCGCGGCCGCAAAAGGAGCAGTTCAGCGTTGTTTTTTGATCTTTCATAATTCTCAATTTACACAGTCAAAAAAAGGGAACCAAAAACATATGATTCCCTTTTTGATTGTGATTTACTTAATGTTGAAACGCTTATTGCGTCTTTCTATTGCCTCCTAGAATCTCGTCTACCATTCCGTAAACTTTGGCTTCCTCAGCCGTCATCCAATAGTCTCTATCAGAATCTTGTTCTACTTTGTCAAAAGGCTGCCCACTGTGGTCTGCGATGATTTGGTAGAGCTCTTTTTTGAGTTTCAGGATTTCTTTTAAGGTAATTTCCATGTCAGAAGCTTGACCTTGTGCGCCGCCCATCGGCTGGTGTATCATCACACGTGAGTGTGGTAGGGCACTGCGCTTTCCGGCTGCGCCGGCACAAAGCAAAACGGCTCCCATAGAAGCTGCCATTCCAGTACAAATAGTAGCAACATCAGGTGAAACTAATTGCATGGTATCATAAATACCTAAACCCGCATAGACAGACCCTCCTGGGGAGTTCAAATAAATTTGAATGTCTTTTTTGCTGTCTGCGGATTCTAGAAACAACAATTGCGCTTGCACAATATTCGCTACTTGGTCGTTGATACCCGTACCCAAAAATATGATGCGGTCCATCATCAAACGCGAAAAAACGTCCATTTGGGCTACATTCAACTGACGCTCTTCAATGATATAAGGCGTCATACTATTTTGGATATATGATTCTACATGCATGCTGGAAATACCCATATGCTTGGTAGCGTACTTTTTAAATTCTTCTCCGTTCATTCTAGAAATTTTAACGGTTTATAAACGAGCCAATCGTTAGTTTTGTTCTTGCAGCATGGCAATGAACTCATCATAAGTGACAGTACTCTCCACAATATTACCGTCTGTCAACAATAATTCTGCTACTTTGCCCATCATAATTTCTGAGCTAGCGTTTTCAACCTTTTCGCGGTCTTCCATTTCTCTCTCTACAAATGAATTCAAGAAATCAGCACCTAATTGTTGAATAATAGCTCCGTATTGTCTGGCGAGGTTTGCTGTAATTTGATTGACAACCTCGTCGCGTGTCACTTTTAGATCGTACTTCTTAACGATGGCATCCAAAGTCAAGTTGTAGCGCAAATAGCGCATGGTACGTACCAATTCATCAGCTCTAGCAGCCTCGTCTAATTCCAATTTTTGCTCGTCAATTCGCTGATCTAACCACATTTTAATGGTGTCTTCTGGCAGCTCTAATCCTTTTGGACTAGTTACTTCCTCGTACCATTGATTGGTTAACATGATTTTTGATTGCTCATCAATAGATTTACCCAATTCTGTAGCGATGTGATTTCTCAGGTCTTCCTCTGTTTGTAAGGTCTCCCCCAATTCTGGTCCGTAAACCTCTTTCATCAATTCTGGTGAAAAAGTAGCGGGTACATCATCAAGTATTTGGGCTATTTCCAACGTAATTGTTGGGTCTTCGCCTTCGAGGGCGGGAAGAATGTCTGGCTTTATTTCACCTTCGAATAATTCAGCAATTTTCCCAGACAACTTAAAACCAACTTTTTGACCATTGAGTTGCTCTCTGATTTCAGGTTTGAATTCAGGAAGGTCTAAAACAACCCCCATGCCTTCACCATCTGTTCCTTCCTCTACAAAAATCACGTCTAAAGAGATGCTATCGTTGCCGCCATCAATTGTTTCTAGGTTGCCTTTTTTCGATGCGCTTTTGTAAATGCGCTCTAGTTGCAAGTCAATTTCTGAAGCAGGCACTTCACAAACATAGCGCGACAAAGCGTATTGCGCGAGGTCAGCTTCCATTTCCGGACGCTGCGCTACAAGGAAACTGAAAGTATATTTTTCTTGGTTGAGCTCCAATTTATCTGAATCTTCAAAAATAGGCTCTAAAATGGTATTGCTAATGTTTTCGTTGATGTAGCCATTCAACTCTTTGGATACGATGGCATTCAATTGCTCCATCAAAACAGAGGGTTCGTATTGACGCTTTACAAGACCCATAGGGGCATGACCTACTCTGAAGCCAGGTACTTGCATTTTCTGACGAATCTTCTTCAACTCGCTAGCCACTTGTGGGGCTACGTCGGTGTTTTGTATTTCAATGACAACTCTCGTGGAGAGGTTTGATACAGGCGTGCTGCTAATGTTCATATTATGACCGTTGTAATGACTAAAAAATCCATTTTAAAAAGGGCTGCAAATGTACACACTTTTGCGGGTAAAACACAGGTTTCATTGCGGACAATTTTTTGAGCCCGAAAAGCTAAGCTATTATGCTAAGCTACTTTTTTCACCTTCTCCGTTAACCTATTGATTACTTTACTATTTTTGGCCTATTCAGGGAAGAAGAAATGATTCAGAAACTAATATTGCCAGCGCTTGTTTTATTTGCTACGCTTTGCTTGGGACAATCTCCAACAAGCCTATTAGAAAATGACCTAGCAAACCTGCAGCACACAGAGAATTTCGATGATTTTATAGACTTTTTTGCGAACCACGAACAAGAAGGGGCAATGGCTTTGATTCAACAAAAAGACCAAAAGCTCTTGAAAAAGTTTATTCAGAACGGCGAACCAAAATCTATCACGGACCTGCGGGCCAAACAGTCGTTTGTAAAATATGTGCAAGACATTTACCCTGCCGACTCCACCATTAACATTCTAAGACAATGCATTCCCTTTGCAGAAAAAAACACACCTGAGTCGCTTCTGAAAATCTATTTCGCGATTGGGACCATCCAAGGGAAGAGCAATCGCGACCACGAATCGATAGAGAATTTAGAAATTGCTGAAAGACTAGCCAAAGAATACCATGACGAAGAAATCTTATTACGCATTTACAACAATATTTCAGCGCCGCTAATTAACACTGGCAACAAGCTTAGAGCTTTAGACTACTTGATTGCTTTTATCAACCTCACAGAAACAATGGGCTTGGATGATTTGAAGGGTGTGGGCTTAATGAATATTGCCGAATACTTTAGGACAGAGGGAGAGTTTAAAAAGAGTTTGTCCTATGCCTTTGAAGCCATTACTCTTTTCAAAAAACTAGAGGACCTTCCTAATGTGGGTAAAATGCACAACAACATCGCCATTACTTTTAGCGAAATAGGGAAACCTGACAGCGCAATTTGGCACCTCGAAGAAGGCTTGAACATCGCAATTGCTTCAAATGACATCTATCTGATCCCCAAGCTATATGTCAATCTGGCCGATTACAACATCTTAATTGGCAACTACAAAAAAGCAGAAATTTACTTGGAAAGTGCCGACTCTATGTCTGCGAAAATCGGGCTGGACATTGCCTTTTTTTACATCAACAAAGTGCGTGCAGAACTGTACCTGCAAAAAAATCAGCCAAACGAAGTCATTCAACACCTAAAAATTGCTGAAAAATATGCCCCCGGGGACTTTGAAGTGCAAACCGTGGCTATACTCATGTCAGAGGTTTATGCTAAAATGTCGAACTTTGAAGAAGCTTACCTAGAATTGTTGCGCGGTACTACTATACGTGATTCCATCTTAAAAACCGAAACAAAAAAGAACATTCAGGAATTAATTGTGAAGTTTGAGGCTGAAAAACAACGTACTGAAAATGAAAAATTACGTACCGAATATATTGCCCTGCAAGGCGCTACAAGACTAAAGAACATCAGCATCGTATCGCTTTTAGCTTTTCTAATTTTGGCCACAGGCTTTATCGCTTTCGCCAATCAAAAGAAAAAAATCACGCAAAGCTTAAACAGCTCCCTTGCAAAGCAAATTACCACTGTGAATCAACAAAATCAAACACTTACTGAATTAGATGCCATCAACAAAAAACTGCTGAGTATTCTTTCTCACGATATGCGTAGTCCATTGATTAACATTCGCGGTATTTTAGACTTAGTGCAAAGTGGCGCATTGAGCAAAAGTGAGGAGTCGCTAGTTTTCAATCAATTGCATTCCGACATCACCCATACCGAAAATTTACTCCACAATATTGTCAATTGGGTAAAAACAACAAAAGAGAAAGGTCTTGTAGCAAATATTGAAAAAATTCAATTACACCAAATGGCAGACGGCTTAATCGCACTTTACCAAAGTACTGCAAATTCAAAAAACATTTCGATTGTAAACGACATTCCAAAAGAGACCCTACTGGAAGCAGACGAACAGCTTACACATTTATGTTTGCGTAACTTATTGTCAAATGCATTGAAGTTTTCCTTTGAAAACAGTGCCGTTCATTTGGTTTATAAGCATCAGGAAAACTGCAACTGGATCGGGGTTCGTGATTCTGGGAAGGGGCTATCAGCAGAAAAGTTAAATGCCATAAAATCAGGGCAAGCTCTTTTAGAAAAAGGCACCAAAGCGGAATTGGGTACGGGCTTAGGGCTTCAAATTACACAAGAAGCAATATCAGCTATGGGTGGGCGATTAGAAATAGAAAGCTCCCTAAACAAAGGCAGTACCTTTTGGTTACTTTTTGTGATTCAGAAATCATAGAAAAGCCAAAAAAATGACACAGATAGCCGTGATTCCAGCAGCATCGCGAGGCAAAGCCAATCACGGTTGGCTGCAGAGCTACCACAGTTTTAGTTTTGCCGAGTATTACAATCCCAACCGTATGCACTTTGGCGCTTTGCGCGTTCTAAACGACGATTGGGTTGCTCCAGGAAAAGGTTTTGGAACACACCCGCACAGCAATATGGAGATTATTTCTATCCCGCTAGAAGGTGAAGTGGCACACCGCGACAGCATGGGAAATGAACAAATCATTCGCACAGGCGATGTACAAGTGATGAGTGCTGGAACAGGAGTTACCCACAGCGAATATAACTACAGTAAGACCCAGCCCGTAAAGTTCCTTCAGATTTGGATTGTCCCCAATGTGCTACAGGCTACACCGCGTTACGACCAAATCACATTGCGCCCCGAAGACCGCGAAAATCGCTGGCAGACTATCATTGCACCAAAAGCCGAAGCTACAGGCCTTTGGATACACCAAGACACTTGGTTTGCTTTAGGGAAATTTGAAAAAGGAACAACAACCTATGCGTTACAAGACTCCAAAAATGGCGTTTATATGTTCCTATTGAATGGCAACTGTTCCGTTTTAGGTCATGAACTCAACAGCAGAGATGCTGTTACTATTACACAAACCGATAGCATTACGGTATCCATAACCACCCCTGGAACGGAAATTTTATTGATGGAAGTTCCATTAAATTTATAAGTATTACAGAAAAATGAGCAATACTGCCATAAAAATTCCACAAACAGAAAACCCTGTTTTGGACGTCTTAAAAATGCGCTGGTCACCGCGAGCATTCTCAGAAAAAGCTATTGATGAAAAAGCCATCGCCACCTTGCTTGAGGCTGCATCATGGGCACCAAGCAGCATGAACGCACAGCCTTGGCGTTACATTTACGCCCACAAAGGCACACCAGCATTTGAAAAAATGTGGGATTGTCTATTGCCTGGCAATCAGCCTTGGGTGAAAAATGCAGCTGTGCTTATGCTCAATATCGGGTACACCTTTTTAGATCAGTTTCTAGTACCCAACCGCCACTTTATGCATGATTGTGGCATGGCAAATGCCAATCTTTTTACCCAAGCCACAGCACTAGACATTTACGGACATTTGCTTGGCGGGTTTGACGAAGCCAAAACCAAATTAGCCTTTGGACTAGGGGAAAAAGAAGAACCTGTTTGCTTTGTTGCATTAGGGTATTTGGGCGAAGCCGAAAGCTTAGAGGAACCCTTCCGCACAAGAGAACTTGCTCCTCGCACACGAAAGGGACTGTCCGAAATTGCACAACGTCTTTAACAAAAAAGCGACTCTCGAAGGAGTCGCTTTTTTATTTTCGTATACCGCTTAGGCCATGTTGTGAAAGACGGCTTGCACATCGTCATCTTCTTCCAGCTTTTCGAGGAGCTTTTCCACGTCGGCCTGTTCGGCTTCAGATAGCGACTTGGTGTCCATAGGGATACGTTCAAAGCCAGAGCTCAACACCTCGATTCCCTTTTCTTCTAGCGCTTTTTGTATGGCGCCATACTCAGGGAATGGGGCATAAAGCATCAAGAAATCCAATGCTTTATCTTCGTCGTGGTCTTCGAAAATTTCCTCCACACCAAAATCAATCATCTCAAGCTCAAAAAGCTCTACATCAACACCCTCCGCAGGGATTTTAAAGTGGCATTTACGATCAAACATAAAGTCTACAGAGCCCGATGTGCTAAGATTGCCATTGGTTTTATTGAAATAACTGCGCACATTGGCCACCGTTCGTGTGGGATTGTCTGTTGCTGTTTCAATTAAAACAGCGATACCATGCGGGGCATAGCCTTCGTACACCATTTCTTTGTAGTCGGCTTGATCCTTACTTGTGGCTTTCTTTATGGCGCGTTCCACATTGTCTTTGGGCATATTGGCATCGCGTGCATTCTGTAGCAATGCCTTTAATCGGAAGTTGGCATCAGGACTAGGCCCGCTTTCCTTCACAGCCATAATAATATCCTTGGTAATGCGCGTAAACGTTTTGCTCATACTGGCCCAGCGCTTCATTTTGCGATTCTTGCGGTATTCGAATGCTCTTCCCATTGGGTGGTTTGTTTTATTTTACAAAAGGCAAAAATAAGAGGTTTTGCGCTAGTATTACAAAAGAAAAAGCCCTGCAAAAAAGTAAAACCTAGTGCAGGGCTATATTGTATTTAGAAAATTACTTCCCTAATTTCACAACTGTATTAATGGTGCCCGTTGCACCCATTTCATTGATTTCTTCAGTAGAAGTTAAGTCAAAGGAAGTGTTGTTGCGATTGGCAATATTGAAAGTTGTAACCTCATTTGTGGTTGCATCTGTAAGTGATATGGAGGTTTCAGATGTCACCGTATAGGTGCCATTAAGTGTCTCGTCAACCTCTTCCTCGTCAATTACCATACCTTGAACCGAAATGGTCATTTTGTATTTCATTTGGGCGGTAACCGTTCCGTTCGACTTAAATTCCCAATTCCCGCTAACATCTTCTGATGTACCATTAATGGTTCCAGAGAAAAAAGGGCTTTGAATATTCCCGCTTACGGACACGTCATTAAAGTTCCAAATACCCAAAATATACTCAGCAAGTGGAGCATTTTTAGGTTCATTTCCACCATTTGAATCATCATCTTTACTACAAGATGCGAATAACAAGCCCATGGTAGCAACTGCAAATAATAGCTTTTTCATAAAATTTGTGTTTATTGATTTAACCGTGCGAAGATAACAGAAAAATCAATTGAGCAACTTTGTGCAAAAAAAATTGTTCTGATTGATTATTAGGGCTATAAGATTCGAAAATCTTTATCAGTTCTACAGCTAAAACTCAACTTGCGGTCCATTGAAACACTTGAGCATTTCAGCTCTGTTTTAATCCTTTCGCTTTCTCAACTCTAGCACTGTAATTTCAGGCCAAATGCCTACTCTTCCGGGGAAAGCTAAAAAGCCAAAGCCACGATTAACATACAAATAGCGATGCATATCCTCGTACAGCCCCGCCCACTTCGGATACTTGTATTTCACGGGACTCCAGCGAAACCACCCGGGTATTTCTATACCGAATTGCATACCGTGGGTGTGACCCGATAGCGTGAGGTGTACTTTCTTTTCGTGTTGTTTCACTTCACCATCGAAGTGGCTGGGATCGTGTGACAACAGCACTTTAAAGTCGTTGATTGCTACTTTTTCTAACGCTTTATTTAAATCACCATATTGTGGAAAAGGCGGGTAGCCCCAGTTTTCAACGCCAACAACATGTAATTTCTCACCATTTTTTTCCAGTGCGATGCTGTCATTTAACAGCAACTGAAAACCTATTTGTTGATGAATAGCCTTGAGTTGATTGAGGTTTTCTTTTTTAGCTGTTGCTGAAGGCCACGGGACGTAATCACCATAATCGTGATTGCCCAAAACCGAATACTTGCCCATAGGAGCTTCTAGTTTGGCAAAGGCATCTACCCAAGGTTTCATCTCGCTAGCCACATTATTTACCAAATCGCCCGTAAACACAATAATGTCACTTTTTTGCGCATTGGCCATTTCAATACCATAAGCTATTTTTTCGGGATTATCAAAACTACCGCTATGAATATCAGAAAGTTGAGTTATCGTAAATCCATCAAAAGCATCAGGCAGATCATCGAAATAAAGCACTTCGCGCAGCACTCTGAAATTGTACCGCCCTTTCCAAATACCGTGAATAATGCCCGCAAAAGGTATGGCCGCGGTGGCGATAGCCAAAGTACCCACAAATTTGCGACGACTTGGCAAAAAATCTTGACCCGCGTTGTTACCCGCCAGTGTTTTGATCGACCCCATCACCACGCGAACGACATCCTCGCCAAACATAAAAACAACCATGATCAATTTGGGTACGTATAGCAAGGTCACCATGCCCATCATGATATTCATGCTGAGAGAGCTAGATCCCGATGACCTATCAAATGTGAACAACACAATGAAGAACAGTAGGTAGGCCGCTATCGAAGTGAGCCAAAAAATATATTTATAGGTGGCAGTAGTTTTAGACAACACCTTAATCGCCTGAAAAGCGTAAATGTCAATAAGTGCGATAAATAGCAGGGTAAAAAGGACTCTTAATAGAATGCTCATGGTTTGATAGTATACAGGCTTATGAACAGATTTTTATCGTTTTAGTTTTCTAAAGAATGATGGCGCAAAGCTACAATCAAAAAACCCGACATTGCTGCCGGGTTGATATAATGAAGAAGGGGATTGTGCATACTTTTTTTGGGATGCTTTTCATTGCAAAAATGCAGTTGTTATCCTTTAATAAATTGGACATTGAGCATCAAGCGAACCTCATCGCCTACTACAACACCGCCCGCTTCTGTAACAGCGCTCCATTTCAAACCAAACTCCTTTCTATTGATAGCGCCAGTGATTTCAAAGCCAGCTTTGGTTTGGCCGTAAGGGTCTACCATAACCCCGCCAAGCTCTGCCTTTAGAGTAATGCTTTTGGTTATGTCTCTGATGGTCATTTCACCCACCAAATCGAAAGTGTTTTCCCCTGTTTTCACAAACTTTCCGTTGTTGAAATTAAGTGTCGGGTATTGCTCAGCGTTGAAAAAATCATCAGATTTCAAATGAGCGTCGCGATCGGCTACATTGGTATCTATACTGTTGATATCCGCTTCGAAAGAAGCACTAGCTCCCTCAAAAGTATCGTCATCTGCCAAAAGGCTGCCAGAGAAAGTTTTAAATGCTCCGGTTACTGTAGAAATTACTAAGTGCTTTACTTTAAATTGCACTTCACTGTGGGTGGGATCAATGTTCCAAGTTGTCATTTTTTTTCTTTTAGGGTGAATAAATCTATTGACGTATTCATTAACCACAAAAGGAAAAAAACGTTGCTTAACTAAAGTTAAGAAATATCATTTTTCTTACCTACAGATTTCAGATTTAATATTTCGAGATTTTGAAAGTGTTAATTTAGAAAAAACTTACTTTTAAAGTGTAATTGTAAACGATTCAAAAGGCTCACCAATACCGCAAATCAATGCATGGCTTTGAAGTCGGGCTCATAAATGATACGGACAAAGGAACTCAAGCCCTTTATTTCTCGGTTGATTGGAATTCCCGAAACGATACCAATCATTAATTTTTCTGAAATAGCCACACGCATTTGCGGGCGAAAGACGGTCAGCAATTGCCTTTCCACGACTTCTTTATTGATTTCAACACCAATAAAATTCCGTGTTCCGGAGATCATATAATGAAAATTGGTATTGATTTCGAAGCTACGTTCCCAGTTGGGGTTATCAAACTCTTTTAGGAATCGAGGGCCGGTATAGAGTAACGTATGAAAATTGCGTCCCCAGCGTTTAGCTGCAATAAAAAATGGATTGTATAAATTCCCTTTGAAGATATCGTCAAAACGCAACTCATTGAGATTTACAAACTCAAACTCATGAATGTAACCAAGGGCTAGCGTGGTACTATATTTTTCAGAGACCAAAAAAGACCATTGCGTAGCGAGTTTCAGGCTTTCCATTCTGTTTGCGGGTAAAGTGCTCGCTGCCTCGCCAGCAGGTTGTCCGAACAAGGTAAACGGCACTTCAATTTCAAAACCCAATCTATCTATAGGCGCCCACTCGTATTCAACAAGGGCTTCGTATTCGTTGTAATTGCTACCCGCTTTCATACCACCGGCAAAGTTCCACTCCTTCTCACCTGCCCTTGCGCCTAAATCACGAATGAGATCAATGTAAAGCGGTTCGGCATGGAGCACCTTGGCTTTGCCTCCTGGTTTTCGCTCAATCTCTTCTATAAACAAACTGTCTTTAAGTATATTCTCTTCTCTCACGCTATCGCGCTCACTTTGCGCCAACAAATCACCACTAAAAAGGATTATACCAATGGCAATTGCCCAGAAATACTTCATGAGTTATTTTTTTGCAAAAGTATTGCCGTCTAATAGGAATAGGCAACGGAGGGCATTGGTTTTAATGGAAATTTTAGGTGGTGTGGGTAATCGTGATGCACTTCGGATTCGTGGCCGGAGCGGCTTATCCCTCCGCCCTCGGGAAACGAGTCGTAATTCATTCCGCACATCTTTCCATAGGGTTTGGGAGTCTGGAAGTTAGGAGGTTAGGCGTGGCGTTCCGGTGATTACGTTTGGTTTATTCATTGCACGATTCTTTTTTGGAACACGGAGTTCCACAGAGTTGGACACGGAGTGGCACGGAGGTTTATGAAGGTTTCTAGTTCGATTCCTTCGGAATCTCAATTTGAGTAGGAGATTCCCACATGCACCTCCCGTCTTCCTGTGTCCCCCAAACGCAGTTCATAAACCTGCATGCGCCGCAAGGCGCACGCAATAAACTGCGAGAGCGGGCGCAGCCCACGAAGCGATAAACCCCAGCCGAAGGCATAAACCCCTCGAGGAAACGCATCGTTATTCATTCCGCGAACATTTCCAGATACGGTTTGGGGGTTTGGAAGTTAGGAGGTTAGGCGCGGCGTGTGACGGCAAGAGAAAACGGATTTCAAAACAACGCCCGCCTTTCACTTCGACTCCGCTCAGTGACCGGCTAACTTTCCACTTTCCACTTTCAAACTTTCCACTTTCCACTTTCAAACTTTCCACTTACACCCCCTCTAAACCAAGGACGGCGTCAGCCGACCTGTCTAAACCCAAACAGCAGGCGACCTAGCCTGCTGCTCTAAACCCAAGCGCGTCAGCGCGTCTAAACCAATCGGGAAACGCAACGATGTACTACCAAACCAATATTCCTTATGACACCAAGTCCTCCCCGCGCGCGCCGTGGTGATTTTAACGACTTAATGAGACGATTTATTTAATCACAGTGATTGTTCCTTTGTAAGCGGCTTCACCAATGGTGCTGGTGTAAAAGTATACTCCTGCGGGCAAATTGCGCGGATCCCAGCAGTTTTCGGGAGTACTGCTTTGAAACACTTGCTGGCCCCAGCGATTGAATATTTGGATCTCAAAACAGTCTGCAAATGATGCGGCCTCCTCAAAACACCAAAAATCGTTGATGCCATCGCCATTGGGGGTGATGACGTTTGGGAAGTCCGAATTTGAAAAATCTGTATTTTCAATAGGGATTACAATGTTTACAACGTCCCTACATCCGTCTAAAAGGGTTTCCATTTCTAGGGCAACTGCAGTATCGCCTCCAACATACGAAAATTGTACTTGGTGACCCGTGGCCTCTCCGCCTGACCAACGCCAACGAACTTGCGCGTTTGCTTCACCTGTTTAGGTGAGGAAAATGGCCGCCCCTTCACAAGAATTGGAAGTGCTTGCTGTGTACGAATCACTTGCGGAGGGGCGAACAGTAACCAACACACTATCCGAAGGATAACAACCAGACGTGTCGGAAATAATCACCCAAAACTGACCGGCCTGTTGCCAGATATGTGACACTACAGGTGCCAGCGTATTGCCCGCTTCTTGAAGCTGACTGGAACCGTCTCCAAAGTTGTAATGCCAAACCCGATGCCGCAAATGACCCGGTTGAAAATACACTGGATCGCCCGCACAAACTGTTGGGGAGCTTACTGAAAATGGTTCTAATTCAGTTGCACTATAGCCTACCTTAAAGAAAAAACTGTCCTCAGGCCAAATAATGCTTTCTGCTAAAGCATGCCCATAAATCGGGTGTGTTGCGGCAGGCTGAAAAGGTGGTGACACAAAAGGATAATGCGTAAAATGAATAGCATGGAAACCACTATCACTCTGTAATTTATAAAGGCCTGGAGGTATTTCAATCAACCCATAGGACCATTGCGGGTCAGCTGGAAATGGAGAGAATAAGTTGCCCGCTATGGGGTTGCCATTGAGCCGCAGTGCACCAAGACTATTGGTTTTTGCTACCACCTTTATAAAATACTGCACGCCTGTATCAGGTTGTGTAATGGTAGAAAACAGCGTTTCTTTTATCAACTCATCATCTGAACTTAAGGTGACTGACCAACCATTTGCCGCATCTTCATAAATAGAGGCTTCGTGGTAATTGCATTTGCCCTCAAAACCGAAAAGCCCATTGGAGCTGGTAATGTGTAAGGCCGCTGCAACACACGTATCCATCCGATCCAGTCTATTCAAGCGCCGCACAAAAACACCATCAAAAAATACATCCGTTGCATCTTCTGCAGCCATTAAACTAATAACCCGACAAGGTTGATCTACCAAAGGGCCCACATGGAAAGAGGTGCCTTCGTAACCGAAGGGTTTGCCGTCTTCAATAATTGCACCTGCGAACCCATCACTATTTGAACATTTGGCAGAGTTAGAGTTTACATAAATCTTAAAAGACTTTTGGTTAGCTGAATATATTCTTGTCTGATTAACTTGGCGTTCACTCCTAAAACTATTAAAAACCTTAATATCACCTTTATTCAAATGATAAGTTATCAAGGTATCAGGAGGAAAATAAATTTGAACACCTGAGTTGGAAATAAAAGTAGAAGTTGCTATATTAATTTGATTGCTGTCTTCATCTGAAAGTACTCTAATCTCAGTAAAATCAGAAATAAATCCCTGTTGTTGGAAATTATCACTTACAGAAGTGATCCCAAAAGGATAAAGCGTGTCGTTAAGATTTCCTTTTGATAATACTGTTGCCTCGGAATAAAAAGCAGTACCTTCTCTATCATTCGGGTTATTTGACCCCATTACTTGATAAACAGAAACTGGTGCGGTAGAATAAATCCAAAACCCCCTTTGAAATAATGAATCACCTGAAATCTGGTTGATATACGGTAATGTAATTACCCATAAACTATCTTTTTCCAAAAATTTAGTTTCATAAATCTCGCCGAAGGGGAAAGCAAAAGCAACACAACTGGAATTTACACCATAAACGTAAATAAATGTTCTAATATTGGTATCTGGATCAGGGGAAGATAATGTGAAATTTAGACTAAAATCCGAATAAGTTGAAAAAAAATAAGTCCCTGCTTTATGATAATTATCCTGAGCAACCACCTGTAATCCAAAAAAAACAAACCCTACGCATAGGGCTTGTTTTAGTGTTTTAAAAATCATGTAGGTACGTTTATTCAATTACAATGCGCTTTATCTCGATTTGGTCTTCGCCAATTACTTTGACAAGGTACATCCCACTTGAAAGGTTTTGGATATTTATTTGGAAATTCTTTTGTGCAAAGGTTTTTTGTTCAAAAATCTGTTTAGCTGATAGGTCAAAAATTCTGAATTGTTGCATTTCACATAAGTTAGTTTTTAATGAGCCAAGCAAGATTAAAAAACACGAGGACCTCAAAAAACAGATTTTTTTTTAAAACATAAATACAACTCAAATTTAAACTAAAAAACAACACAACAACACAATTAAGCCTACTTTTTTTAAAAACTTCGTGTTTCTGAGATCACTGTCAGTTTTTTAATTACACAACTCTTTTAAAGATCTTCAGATGTTTCGTGACCATAACAGCCCAATATTTGAGATACCAGAGCTATTTACGAGTTATGATGCGCGGTTTTTATTCCGCGATTCTTTTGTTGGAACACGAAGTTGCTCGAAGTACACACAAAGTATACAAAGGAAAACAACTAAACAGATCAACGAATCGACGAATCGACAAAAGTTCCCCGTGTCACCCCGTGTCACCCCGTGTTCCCCGTGAACGCCGTGGTGAAAAAACTACCGGAGTGGTTTGGGAGTTGGGGAGTTAGGGGGTTAGGCGTGGCGCGTTATCGGCGACTTGACTTGTGTTATTCATTTCACGCTCTTTTTGGTTGCACAGAGCGCACGGAGAAGGCACGGAGTGACACTGAGAATTGAAAAATAC
>JAIULY010000004.1 GCA_022565875.1 Schleiferiaceae bacterium
CTCATTTAAAATAACTTGAAACAAAAAGGACTTACATTTTTGGAGATATGCTGATAACTTAATTGTATTATGTGATTATTTCAAGAAGCCCTACGTTTTTGGAAATATCTGGATAAATAAACTGGGGCGGTAGCTTATACCGAAATCATTATCAGCATATCTCCAGAAGTCCTACATTTTGATAGTATCCATATATCAATTTCCATTATCAGCATATACCCAGATACCTTACATTTTGGTAGTATCCGATCACCATAATCCACTCATTTAAAGTGACTTGAAATAAAGTTAGCTTACATTTTTGGAGATATGCTGATAACTTGATTGTATTATGCGATTATTTCCAGAAGCCCTACATTTTGGGAAACATCTGGATAAATAAACTGGGGCAGTCGTATACACCGAAATCATTATCAGCATATCTCCAGAAGTCCTACATTTTGATAGTATCCATATACCAATTTCCATTATCAGCATATTCCCAAATACCTTACATTTTGGCAGTGTACTCACAGCATAATCAACTCATTTAAAATAACTTAAAATGAAAGGGGAGTACATTTTTGGAGATATGCTGATAATAAAAACCACATAAAACCAGCAACCAGAAAAGACACTCAACATTTTTTGAGAAAATGTGATAGCAATCCCTCACCCTGAAAAAGTGGGTAGTATCCCAAAAAGTATTTGTACTAATGAACACAACACAATTCTAATTCAACAATCACTACTAAGCCATCATAAGATCACTTTGCGATAAGCATCGAGCTTGATAAAAATAAAAAGTAACAATGTAAATCCCCACAACGCACTGCCTCCATAACTGAAGAAAGGCAATGGAATACCAATTACAGGGATGACCCCAATCACCATGGCTATATTTATGAAAAAGTGCACAAATAAAATACCTACCACAGAATAGCCGTATACTCTTGAAAAGGTTGACTTTTGACGTTCAGCTAAAAAAACCAGTCGGAATAACAACGTTAGAAACAACAGAATAACTACCATACTACCGACAAACCCCCACTCCTCTCCAACTGTGCAAAAAATAAAATCTGTTTCTTGCTCTGGCACAAACTCATATTTGGTTTGTGTGCCGTTTAAAAAACCCTTACCCCATAGGCCACCAGAACCTACGGCAATCTTAGATTGATTTGTATTGTATCCGATACCCTGCGGGTCATGCGCTTTACCCAATAATATATTGATCCTGTTTCGGTGTCTATCCTCTAAAAGATTGTCAAAGGTATAGTCGACACTTGCAACAAAACCTATAGCCAAAAGTGTCGCTCCGATGAAGACCAAAAGGGCTTTTTTATTTTTCCGAACAACTATTGAAGTAATCACGCCTATTGTTCCAAGTACAAACATTACGTGCAAAGGCTCAAACATCAAGCTAATTACAAACAGAAATATCATACTGAGGCCAAGGCCTATATAAGCCCCCGGTAGGCCCTCTCGATACATGGGAAAGATTAATGCAGAAAAAACCAACGCTGAACCCGCATCGGGCTGCGGAAGAATTACTGCTGCGGGCAAAAGTGCTATAAAGGCAGTTTTTAACTGCATCGACAAATTGGTGAGGGGCTTTTTTGATGTTGACAAAAACTTAGCTAAGGCTAACGAAACCGCAAACTTGGCAAACTCTGAGGGTTGAATTGAAAAACTCCCGAAAGTAAACCACGATCGAGCGCCAGAAATTTTTGTCCCAAAAAATAATACCGCTACTAAACTCAGCAGCACTAAAATAAAAATGGGATACGAAAATTTTTCATAAAAACGTCCATCTATCGCTAAGATGCTTATTCCTATAACCATAGCAGTAATAATCCATAGCAACTGTTTTCCGTATTTTTGGGTAGTATCAAAAATACTTTGGTGCTCCTCGTTATACACTGCTGCATAAACATTCATCCAGCCTAGCAAACATAAGACTAGCCAGAGAAAAACAGTAAGCCAATCAATATTAGAAAAAATACTTTTACTCTCTCTCATGTTGGGATACCATTTGTGGACCAAACCGTTTAACAAGTTGCTTGTTGTACTCGTCTCTTAAATTACCGTCGAGCATCCGCTGCTCTAATGCAGGACGTGAAATTTCACCTGTGAGATACTTCTCAATAATCAAACTAGCTATTGGTGCTGCCCATCTTGAGCCCCAATATCCATTTTCTACAATGATTGAAATGGCAATTTTCGGATTGTCCTTGGGAGCAAATGCGATAAAAATAGAGTGATCTTGTCCGTGCGGATTCTCAGCTGTTCCGGTTTTACCACACATCGATATACTTTCTAAACGAGACCCCCTTGCTGTTCCCACTTCAAATACATCCCACATTCCTGTTACAACCTCATCATAGTGCTCTGGGGCTACTGTGGTAAATTTAGGTTTCGTAAAATGAGGATCGTCTATGGGTTTGTTGTTTATCTGTTTCACAATGTGAGGGGTGTAATAAAAACCTCTATTGGCTACAATTGCTGTTAAATTTGCTAGCTGTAAGGGGGTTACTACTAATTCCCCCTGCCCAATTCCTAGGGATACTGTACTTAGCGATTTCCACTTTGTAGAGCGATAAGCTCTATCAAAATAAGCACCGTCTGGAACAAAACCTTTTCTTCCTGTAGAAAGGTCGTTTCCAAAAAAACCACCTAAGCCAAAACTCTTTACGTGATTTTGCCAAGCATCCATCCCCAATTGTGGGGTATCATATTTGTCAATGATTTTTTTGAAAATAGTGCAATAGTACGTGTTACAGGATTTGGAAATGCTGTTTCTCAAATGAATTGAGGTTCCCGAAGGACAATGACAACCCACTCTTAAATTCCCCACTCGATAAGCTCCAAAACAGGTAATCGTCGAGGATGGCGTGATTAATCCCTCTTGTAACGCAATAAGCGCATTTACAACTTTAAAGGTAGAACCCGGTGGGTATTCTGCCAGTAAGGCTCTATCGTATAATGGTTTGTTTATACTATCTACGTACAATTTGGAATAATTTCGATTTCGATCACGACCAACCATTAAATTAGGATCAAAACTTGGCGAGGTCACCAAAGCTAGAATTTCTCCAGTAGCTGGCTCAATAGCGACAATACTGCCCCGTTTATTTGCCATTAGTTGTTCACCGTATTGTTGTATGGCGATATCAATTGTGGTGGTTAAATCCTTCCCTGGCTCTGGAAGTGTGTCGTACAAACCCTCTTTATATGCGTTTTTCTCGCGGTTGAGTTTGTCTACCATGATGCGCTTTACTCCATACTCTCCGCGCAGGGTTGTTTCATACGATTTTTCAATGCCTGCTTTTCCAATAAAGTCTCCATTGCGCAGCTTTGAATTTTCTTTAACTTGGTCTGGCGATACTTCGCCGATAAACCCAAATACATTTGCTCCAGAGCGATGCGTATAATCCCGTAGAATCCGCTTCTCAAAATAAAATCCAGGAAAGCGAAACAGCTGATCTTGAATTCTAGCAAAATCTTCTTTCCTGATTTGTTTGATAAATGGCGTGGCACGATAATAAAAATAACCATCTTTTGCCTTTACCATTTGCTTGTCAAAGTAGTCTTGAGAAATACCAAACAAATCAATAAATGCTGCTGTATCTAAGTTTGTGATTTGCTTTGGAATCACCATTAAATCGTAAGCAGGCTGATTGAAAACCAAAAGGTTATTGTTCCTGTCAAATATCAATCCCCGTGGTGGATGCAGTCGAATGGTGCGAATCACATTGTTCTCTGCACTCAACTTGTACGAATCGTCTATGACCTGCAAATAAAACAGGCGCACCATAAACAAAAGTCCCGTGATGATAAAAAAAGCGTACATCACGTATTTTCGATTCGACATGTTAAAATTTTAATCTTTTTTACTGAAAAGAATCTCAAAAATTAGAACCATTACAAAGGTAAAAATGCCAGAAGTAACTGTTCGTGTTAAAATTGCAATGACCTCTACAAACTTAAACGATTCTAAAAGAAATAAAGTAAAATGATGAACGAAAATTCCAGAAAGTGCAAACAACGAATACTTACCAAAACCAAGAGCACTCAATGAAAATGAATTGGCATCTAGGTCCCCTTTTGTGGAAATCAATCTAAGAATAGTCGGTCGTACAAATGCTAATAATACCGAAGCTGAGGCATGCAAACCACCGCTATTTTCAAACCAGTCTACAAACAAGCCTACGAAAAAACCTAAGAATAGCAACTGAACTTGAGAAAAGCGCAATGGAGCAAACAAAATAAGCACTAAATAATAGTATGGGTTTAAATATCCCATTAACTGAATGTTGTTCAGTACAAATACTTGAAAAATCAATAGTATTGCTAACTTAATGAAAAACAACGGGGTGCTATTATTCATTTCGAGACCTTTTTTCAAGTTCTAACTGCTCAGCTTGCATCAGGTTATCAATGACATACACATACTCAAGGTTAGTGAAATCTACGGCCAATTCGATAGTCACGTCTAAAAACTCTGCCGCAGGATTTATGTTGGCTTGCTTCACAAAGCCAATCACTTCTCCTTTTGGAAAAATGGTAGAACGACCATCAGTGATTACGGTATCGCCTTTTGTCAGTTTTGCGTGTTTTGGAACATCATTTAATTTTGCTTCTCGATAGTGTTTGCCGGGCCAGGTAACGGAACCGAAAAAGCCATTGTTTGCAAAGGCACCACCCACCATTGCATTGCTATGCAAAATAGGTAAAACAGTTGAGAAATGTGTAGATACATCTTTTACCACACCAATCACACCTTCAGGAGCAATTACAGCCATACCTTTTTCTATACCATGGCGAGATCCTTTGTTCAATGTCAGATAATTATTTCTCCTACTAAAGGATGAGTTGATTACTTGCGCCTCGGTAAAAGTATATTGCTGTTGGTATAACGTATCTATAGTTACCCCGTCTGTTTTGAATACCTCAAAATAAGACTTTTTCGAAGTTGCACGTAAACGAGCATTCTCTCGTGCTAAACTCGCATTGGTCTTTGATAAATTCAGATACTCTTGAAATTGATGGTAGCTACTTAAAGCACTACCCGAAAAATGGTTCGACGCATTTAATAAGGTAGTTCGCTGATAGGTCAAACTGTTAAACATCAACACCAATGCTACAATCTGAAGCACTAAAAACAGAAAAAATGTTTTATATTTTGCAAGTAAAGCAAACAGATTGCGCATCGGGAAATGTTACTTCATCAAAAACGTAAACTTATCTAAATTTTTTAGCGCGATGCCAGTACCACGAACCACAGCTCTCAGCGGGTCATCAGCAATGTAAACGGGTAAATCTGTTTTCATACTAATGCGCTTGTCTAAACCACGCAGCATACTTCCACCTCCAGCAAGGTAAATGCCGCTGTTGTAAATATCTGCTGCTAATTCAGGTGGCGTCATAGACAACGCTTCCATTATGGCATCTTCAATTCTCATAATTGATTTATCCAAAGCCTTGGCGATTTCTCGGTAAGTAACCGTTATCTGTTTCGGTTTTCCTGAGAGAAGGTCACGTCCTTGTACGTTATAGTCATCCGGTGGATTGGGCAGTTCATCCATCGCAGCACCTACCTCAATTTTTATAAGTTCTGCTGTTCGTTCCCCAACAAATAGATTGTGCTGCGTCCGCATGTAATAGGCTATGTCATTAGTAAAAACATCGCCCGCAACTTTTATTGATTTGTCGCAAACAATGCCTCCTAAGGCAAGAACCGCAATTTCAGTTGTACCACCTCCGATATCAATAATCATATTACCCTTAGGTTCAAGCACATCTACACCAATACCGATTGCAGCAGCCATGGGTTCATGAATGAGGTAAACTTCTTTAGCACCAGCATGTTCAGCAGAATCTTTTACTGCTCTTTTCTCTACTTCGGTAATACCTGAGGGTATACAAATAACCATGCGCAAACTTGGTGCAAACACCCTGCTTTTGAGACTGGGTATGCTCTTTATCATTTCGCGAATCATATGCTCTGAGGCATTGAAATCGGCGATAACCCCGTCTTTTAAAGGACGGATGGTCTTTATATTTTCGTGTGTTTTACCATGCATTTGGCGGGCTTGATGGCCTACTGCAATAATGGTATTTGTTGACCTGTCGATGGCAACGATTGACGGGGCGTCTACAACTACTTTGTCATTGTGAATGATCAATGTATTGGCGGTTCCTAAATCAATTGCGATGTCCTGGGTAAATAAGTTAAAAAGTCCCATGGAAATTTAATGTTTAAAATGTCTTGTTCCTGTAAGTACCATCTTCATTTGATGCGTATTACAGTACGCTATTGAATCTTTATCTCTAATACTTCCACCTGGCTGAATGACAGCAGAGACCCCTGCTTCATTGGCTATTTCTACACAATCAGGGAAGGGGAAGAAGGCATCTGATGCCATGACAGCACCTTTTAAGTCAAAACCAAAATCTTTGGCTTTTGCAATGGCTTGGCGCAAAGCGTCCACTCTAGAAGTTTGTCCGGTGCCACTTGCTAAAAGCTGTTTGTTTTTTGCTAAAACAATGGTATTGGATTTTGTGTGTTTACAAATTTTACTAGCAAACAACAAATCATCAATTTCTTCTTGTGAGGGCGCCAAAGCAGTGCATGTGGAGAGATCTGTTGCCACATCCGTTTTGCTGTCGCGGTCTTGCACCAACAAACCATTGAGAATGGTGCGCACTTGTTTTTCAGGATGATTGAATGGATGCGTTTTTACTATAACTCTATTTTTCTTCGTTTGTAAGATTTCCAAAGCCTCTGTTTCATAACCTGGGGCCAAAATAACTTCGAAGAATATTTTGTCTATCGCTGCGGCTGTCTCTGCATCAACTGTTCTGTTGGTAACAATTACGCCGCCAAAGGCGCTAACAGGGTCGCCGGCTAAAGCGTCTTCCCAAGCTTGGGATAGCTTTTCTCTGGAGGCTACCCCACATGCATTGTTGTGCTTAATAACCGCTATTGTAGGTGTGTCAAACTCTGCTATTAAAAGCATGGCGGCGTCAACATCCAATAGATTATTGTAAGACAGCTCTTTTCCGTGAAGTTGTTCTAATACACTGTCTAAATCACCAAAAAACGCTCCTTCTTGATGTGGATTTTCTCCGTATCGCAACGTTTTCTTTTTGTCGGCACTAATTTTCAAGGCAGACATTTCATTTCCATCAAAATATTCGAAAATCATGCTATCATAATGCGAACTTACCTGAAAGGCATCTTTTGCATACGCTCGTCTTTCGGCTTCTGTAAAAGCACCATCATTTTCGGCAAGTTGAGCCAACAACTTGGCGTAATTGTGGACGCCAGGAACAATGACAACATCTTTGTAATTTTTTGCCGCTGCCCGTATCAAACTAATCCCTCCGATATCAATTTTTTCGATAATATCTTGATGATTAGCTCCAGAAGCAACTGTTTCTTCAAACGGATATAAGTCAACCACAACCAAATCTATGGGCGGAATCGCAAATTTTTCAGCCTCAACAAGATCCTCTTGATTATCTCTTCTATGCAAGATACCGCCCATCACGGCGGGATGAAGTGTTTTTACGCGTCCACCAAAAATTGAAGGGTATGAGGTTATGTCTTCAACAGGAACTACTGGAATTCCCAAATCTCGAATAAACTTTTCGGTACCTCCTGTGGAATAAAGTGTTACTCCTAGTTCGTGTAATCTTTTGACGATTGGCGCAAGCCCATCTTTATAGTAAACTGATAATAAGGCGCTTTTGATTGCTTTTGTCTGACTCATGCGTAAAGTTTCTGAAAATGCGAAAGTACGTGAAAAAGACCCCTCCAAACAAGCAAAGTTTTAGAGGGGTAAAATCTTTTATCATTTTTTTTCAACAACTACAATAGCCACGTAAACAAGGTCAAAAAATAGTAAAAAAATAGCAAATGAAGTGATCTAACACAAACTATTCTTTGATGCTTTTCGCTAATGTGATATAGCGATTGGAGTAACGCATCATCTGAGCAACAAAGCTTTCTGGATATTCCAAACGCACATCTACACATGTATCCCCTTCATATACAGGAATTAAATACGGATTTACAAAACCGGAATAAGGAGGCAGGTGCAGCGCCTCCACCCTTGCTAATACTTCTTTGTGTAATTCTACATCTACGTTTACCGCATAAGCTTCAACAAGTTCACGAGCGGCCTGATAATCACCTTCAGATTTTATCCGCTGAATTTCGTTAAGCAACTGTCCAAATAAATTTTGTAACGCATTGTAATCATGAATCTTGTAATAAGATTTCCCATCTACTTGCGCCATAGACATGACTCCTATTGGCATCGCACGTTCAAAAACCCACTTTGCAATCAATTGACGGTTGCGCATGTGGTCTTCCTCTAAATTATCACCTAGTTGAAGTCGTCGCAATTGCAATTGCAAACCATTGCGCATAAATTGATCATAAGCAGCTTTTCCAACTTCTACGCTTGACAAAATTCCCCATTTCACCAATTGTTCATCGAGCATAAAGTATAAGGCCACCAAATCGGCGCGTGCTTCTTCGATTGTGTTGCTATAGTTTTTCAAGGTTTCTTTAGGCGTTGCGACACCAGCTTTTAATTTACCAGAGCCATGACCCACCACCTCGTGAAGTGCTGTGTGCATTTTACTGGCTTCAGCCCCATGTTTTTCTGCTCTTTCTAACGTCTCTAAATCGTTGGTGAATTCAGCTGTTAATCCAATACCCGAGGCTTTATCATAGGCGTTTTCAATGTTAATCAAACTCACACTTTTAGACCCGTATTTAGAACGTATCCAGTCGGCATTGGGCAGGTTCACCCCAATAGGTGTTGCAGGTGAAGCGTCACCAGCTTCAGCAACTACATTCATAATCGAATAAGATATACCACGTACCTCTTCCTTTTTATAAGCCTCAGGGATAGGGCTATTAGCTTCAAACCAATTGATATTATCAAGCATAACCCCCATGCGCTTAGTAGCTTCGGCGTCGCGCAGTTGAATGATTGCCTCA
This sequence comes from Schleiferiaceae bacterium, assembly GCA_022565875.1. Taxonomy (GTDB): domain Bacteria; phylum Bacteroidota; class Bacteroidia; order Flavobacteriales; family Schleiferiaceae; genus JAIULY01. The sequence continues at coordinate 8,996 of JAIULY010000004.1, forward strand.
AAAGTACCTTTATACCCCATAGGATCTTCATAAACCTCTGTAAATCCGTGAATAAAGTCGACAACACCCTCAGTGGTTGCCAACCAAGCTATGCTAAATTCATCGTAAATAGCGAGATCTCCCGTTTCATAATATTTGATTAATAATTGTAGCGCTTGAGCCTGCTTTCTGTTTTCTGCAAAGCCCACTGCGGCTTTTAAATGATGCACAATTTTTTCTAAAGCAACTCCATACTTCCCTCCTAATTTGTAAACAGCCTCTCCCAGCGAACCATCCACATTTCTTACAATTTGTGAATTTAATCCTATTGAAATAGGCGTTTCTTTAGAAATATGTTTCGCTTTTAGGTCATAAAAATTTTCAACCTCAGCCTGCGTAATGTCCGGTTCATAAAAATTGACTGCTGATTGCAGAACCATGTCAGAACTAGGGTCTTTCACTACCTTTTTACTTGCAAAAGCAGGGTCAAACAACGACATTCTTACAGTATCTGGAATTGCTACACCTATACTCTTGGCGATATCCGCCAGCCAAATTTCTGTGAATTTTGGTTGTAATTTTTGTTGACCATAATGATGATGAATGCCATTAGAAAACCAAACCTTTTTCAAATAAACTTCAAAAGCCTCCCACTGCAAGGATGTTTTATAAGTGGCATTTGCTTGTGTGTAGATTAATTCTAAAAAGTTACGCACAACTAAATTGTGTCTGAAGTTTTGATCCCAAAATATATCCCTTCCAAAATATCCCGCCTCACTCAAATGGTAAACCAAACACTTTTGCGAAAGGGAGAGTTTATCAAAACCGGGGACATCATAGCGAAGAATTTGCACATCATCGAAGCGATCGACCACGATCGTATTTTTGGGGGTATGCATGTTTTCAAATTTTTATCAGCTCACAAAGGTAATACGAGATCTTTGCACAAAAAAGCTGAGCAAAGATTACAAAAGGTGTATGAACCAATTATAAGTCCCTATAATACAACACAATTCATCAACAAGGAATCTAGATTTGATAATTCACCTATCTATTAAGTTATTCTTTGTCACGAAACAATAATTTAGGTAGTAGAAGAAAGACAGACCCCTTGTGTTGTATTTGATCTAAATGCCCCGTAATTTGGTTCTCATCATCTAAAAAATGTACGTGAATAAATTGCCCTTTATGAGTAAATACTCCTTCGTGTTGTGTTGAAAAAAAACCAAGTAACGTTCCCGAAGTGTTCTGAAAATCAAAGTGCACTTTTGCTTTTTTGTGCGCATCATGAGAATGGACCTCTTCGGCAGTATCGCGCATAATGATGTGAATTTGCAACGATTGCCAATCCTGAGCCATCAACAAAAACGGGAAGGCTACGGTATCGGCAATGTCATATTCAGCTCGGATACGTTGCAGTTGGCTTTCCAAATCCTTTAAACTTGTCACATCAAGGTCAATTGGAATAGTATCAAATTCCTCCACATGAGAGAACGCCAAAAAAGGAGCTTTCAGATCTGATTGAATCCCAGTAACTATAGAATCGCCAAAAGCCTTTGAGTAAAAAACTTGGCCAGCAATTACCGTAATTTCACCTTGTAAATCGTCCACCGGCCCAAGCGCAAAAAGATGCTCCATTGGTTGAAGGGTATCCAACTGCACTTGTGGAGAAAGGTCTATTCCCATCATTACATTTTTTGCCATACCTGCAGATTTTACAAGTTGTGCATTTGTAGATAAAAAGGAAAAAAGAGCAGCAAACCAAAGTAAAATTCTCATAAACATTAAAATAAATTACAACACTGATTTAAAAAGACAAAATGCAATTAAAAAACATACTTCATTGCAACAAGACGGGTAACAAAAGCGGAACCGAAGTGATATTTTCCTTCGTCTAGGATAGTTATCTTCTCAGATGTAAACATGGGAGTGAGTTCCTTAAAATCATCAAATAACATGTCAAGTGTATACAACATAGAAACATCCCTTGGGCCACCTGAAGGATGCTGCAACTGGTTTGGATGAAAACTATCTACAATCAAAACACCTCCCGGTTTTAGTGCTCGAATAATTTTATGATGAACAACTTTTCGAATGGTTTCAGGCAGATGCGCAAAAACAAGGGCAATGGCATCAAATTGTTCGATACCATATTCAAATTCCTGAGCTTCGGCAACATGAAAATCAATAGATACATTATGACTTTTTGCCAATTCGTTAGCTTTTAATTGAGCGACATCAGAAAAATCAAAGGCGGTTACATGCCATCCCAACGATGCGGCAAAAACAGCATTTCGACCTTCTCCCTCCATCGGCAATAAGAGGCTGCCTATCTTGGAAATCGCACTCAACTGCTCACGAAAAAAAACGTTCGGTTGAACCCCGTAAGCAAAATCAGTTTCCTTGTATCTATCGTTCCAAAATATTTTCATTGTGCATGGCTTTTGGTTTACAAAAATAGGTTTGCTTGAATAGTCAGAAGTGATATAGGCTACATAGATTTTAAACTGATTACAAAAAGGCTTTTTTGCATCATTTGAAAAATCATTGGAGGGTGTCGGTTACTTTTATCAATAATGAAATTTAAGCGAGGTTTCATCATTCCCAAGCAAAATAGCTCACAAAAAAAGCGATTAACACCTGTTAATCGCTTTCTTTACTTTTGTAAAAAAGTCTTCTTTAGTCTTTATAGACGCCCATTTTAGAGAATTTTTGGATGCGCTTATCAATGAGTTTTTCGGTTTCTAATGCCTGCAACTTTGGCAAATGCTTTAGTATTTCCGCCTTTACAATCTCAAACATTTCTTGATTGTTGGTATGTGCACCGCCTAGGGGTTCTTTTATTATACCGTCAATCAGTTTATTCTTGTACATGTCGTCGGCAGTGAGCTTTAAAGCCTCGGCTGCTCGCTCTTTGTAATCCCAAGAACGCCACAAAATAGAGGAACAACTCTCGGGAGAAATTACTGAATACCAGGTGTTTTCAAGCATTAACACCTTATCCCCGACTCCGATACCCAGCGCACCTCCAGATGCACCCTCACCTATAATGATGCAAATAATGGGCACCTTTAAAACAGCCATGGTCATAAGGTTCTTTGCAATGGCTTCACCTTGTCCGCGCTCCTCTGCTTCTAAACCGGGAAACGCACCAGGAGTATCTATCAGGCAAACTACTGGGCGGTTAAACTTTTCTGCCATCTTCATCAGTCGTAGCGCCTTCCTATACCCCTCTGGATTAGGCATTCCAAAATTGCGGTATTGCCGCATCTTCGTGTTTACGCCCTTTTGCTGTCCAATGAACATTACTGGTTGGTCCTCTATCATACCCCAGCCTCCAATCATCGCTTTGTCATCTTTTACATGACGGTCACCATGTAGCTCGATGAAGCGTCCGTTAGTTAGCGCATCAATATATGCCAAACTGTATGGGCGTTGTGGATGACGAGAGAGCTGTACCCGTTGCCAAGGCGTCAAATTTTTGCTGATTTCTAAGCGTGTTTTCTTGATTTTGCTTTCAATATCTTTAATGGATTTTGTCATATCCACTCCTGAATCCTTTTCTACTTCTCTGGCTTTCAACAATTGGTCTTCAAGCTCCTTTACAGGTAATTCAAAGTCAAGGTAATCCATATAATTTGTTATTTAAGGTGGTGCAAGTTACATATTTCGATCTTTTGTCGATCAATATTTTTCTCTTTCCTTAGAGGGCGCCAAAAATAAGCCCTCCGATTGTAAAATAAATAAATAATCCCAAAACATCATTGGTTGTAGTGATAAAAGGGCCTGTTGCTACCGCTGGGTCAACATTTAACTTATTCAAAACCAACGGAACAAATGTACCCATACCGGCCGCAAAAATTATCACCGCTATCAAAGAAGAAGCTACCGTCAGCGACAAAGCGAGGTTACTATACAAAGCATAAGATAAACCAAACATCAATAATGAACAGGCTATTCCTGTTAGCAAACCTACCGATAAGTCTTTCTGCAAGCGCTCTTTAATGTTTGTTCCTTCGCTTCCTCTTGCCAACGATTGCACCACTAGTGCGGCTGATTGCACTCCAACATTACCTCCAGTAGCGGCAATTAAGGTTATGAATAAAGCCATCTCTGGATTCGTTTCAATTCCAAAATAGTCTATCACTTTGGAACTTAAAATCCCGCCTATCATACCAATTAGAATCCATGGCAATCGCGCTTTGGATAATTTCATTACTGAATCGCGATCCTCAACATCTGCCGTTAAACCTGATGCTAACTGGTAATCTTTTTCAGCTTCCTCTTGTATGATGTCCACCACGTCATCAATGGTAATTCGTCCACAAAGTCTACCCAACTCATCTACAACAGGAACAACTACAAGGTCATATTTTTGCATAATACGAGCCACTTCTTCATCTTGCTGACTCGTTTTTACACTAATAACCTTGGGGCTGTAAAGGTTTTTTATTGGGGTTTTCGTGGAGGTAGTCAACAACTTTTTAAGGCTCAAAGTCCCTAAAAGTATTTCATTGTCGTCCACCACATAAACAGCGTGTACCTGTTCTATTTCCTCTGCTTGTCGGCGCATTTCTTTTACACACCGCAACACATTCCAATTTTGATTCACTTTTATGAGCTCTGTGGCCATTAATGCTCCCGCGGTGTCTTCGGCATGGGTGAGCAAGTCTGCAATTTGCTTGGCTTGTTCTATGTCTTCAATTTGAGACAATACTTCGCGTTTGCGCTCTTCTGGTAGCTCGGAAATTATATCGGCTGCATCGTCACTGTCAAGGTTTTCAATAACTTCTTCAGCGATTTCCTTACCCGAATATTCTTGAAGCAACAACTGTCGGAACTCTTCATCTAATTCTACGAGAATCTCAGCAGACTCCATAGATGCGAAGCGGTCTAATAAGGCTTGCGCCTCCCCTATTTCCAACAACTCTATGCGCTCAGCAATATCGGGTGCGTGCAATTCTTTGAGCACTTCAAAAGCTGCATCTAGGTCACCTTGGCTGACCAATTCTGCGAAATATGCTGGATCATTATTTACTACTTGTGGATTCATGATATTTTAGCTTTAGCTAAGGTTATAAAGGCATCAACATCTAGCTGTTCTGCTCGTTTCGTCAACAAAACGGCTATGGCTTCACTCATCTCAAACTGCATAGACTTCAACGCATTTCGCAGCGTTTTACGACGTTGATTGAATGCCAACTTTACTATTTCTTTCAACGCGCTATGTGCTATCTCGGGTTGATAATTGCGCTTTAAAGTCATGCGCATGACTCCTGACTGCACCTTCGGAGGTGGATTAAAATGCTCTGGACCAACAGTAAACAAATATTCTAAATCATAAGTACTTTGCAACAGCACACTTAAAATGCCATAAGTTTTACTACCTGGTTTTGCACAAACCCGCTCGGCGACTTCCTTTTGAAACATTCCTGAAAAAACAGGGATACGCTCATAATTCTCCCAAACTTTAAATAAAATCTGTGAGGATATATTATAGGGAAAATTTCCCGTAACGCCAAAGGGACCTCCATCAAATAATGTTGTCAAGTCCAATTGCAAAAAATCAGCTGGAATAATCCGCTGGTGCAAATTGGGGAAATTTTTCTCCAAATAAAAGACCGACTCAGAGTCGATTTCACAAACGTGTACCTCTGTCAGCTTTTTTTGTAACAAATACTTAGTCAAAACCCCCATTCCTGGGCCAATTTCCAAGAGTTTTGATACTTCGCCATCCACAATAGTGTTGGCGATATTTTCTGCAACAGCCTCCGTCTTTAAAAAGTGTTGACCGAGATGCTTTTTTGCTCTAACCGTATTTGCCATATTGCAAACGTATGTGAATAACTCGAGGGATACGCAGTATTGACTCGAAAATTAATAAATAGGTAAATTAATCAAGCGCATGTCTCTTGGACGAGACACCTCAAAACCAAATTTCAATTCTTGATTTGTATTGGCTGGAAGCGTTACATTCCACCGCAAGAACCCGTTTTCCGCATTGACTTGGATTTGCGGATTGACCTCAATTTTGCTAACAACAATGTCTTTATGTTGTGAAACAGGCACTTGATCTTCAACTAAAAGTTGAATGGGTACTTTTTTAGTGTTTCTAACCTCAATGGTATAGGAAAATTGCTCGCGAACGGTTGAGCCAAACAAACTTTTACTACTCGAGGTAAGGGTGCGTTCGCGTTTTACAATCACCTGCGGATCTCTACCCAAACTCAAGCTCAATGTATCAGAAGTCTCCAAGGGGTCGATAATGGTATTGCCCATATAGGCATCTTCCAAATACAAAGAAGCCTTACCTTTCAACAAACGCAAGCCCTCCCAATCTGTGATATGGGCTTGTAAAAACGCCCCTTCATCTAATGCAGGACGAACAACATGTACAAAATCAGCTAGGATAGAGGCTTTAGAAACTTGAATATCACGGGGCATACCCGTTGCGGGTATAGAGTGCCGCTTTTCTATGGCATAGAGCATGGTGGTAAATTGCTCCTCTGCAGTGGCAATTTCTTCACGGTTTACCTTACTCTGTTTATTATTCCCACTTCTAACAGAATTCATTACGGATTCCTGCAAAAGTTCCTGGTCTTCAACCCCCCCCGCACTTTTATTCTTAACACCATCAATAAAATAACTTGTAGTTGCGGCTCTTCCTCCCCTAATAAATCCAGTATTTAAATCAACATTAGAATTCATATAAATAACCTCATTGGTTTCTCTTCCTTTGGCTATTTGAACAACTTCATTGACAACTGAATAGCCGGTAGCAGAAATTGAAATATTATAAAAACCAACAGGTAGATCTTTGCCTGTAAATCGGCCTTCTTTGTCTGCAGAAAAGGTATATCGTTGTTGCTGTCTATCGCGAAACTCTAGTGAGGCAAATGCAACTGGCGCTCCCGTTGATTGATCTAAAACGTATCCAACTACTTGGCCAGAACCCGCTCTTCTTCCGGCTTGAGGTGCTCGCCTTTTTGCTGGGAAATACCGTTCATTAGGACGCAATGGCCAAATCTGCATTTCTGGGATGTCTGCACCTACACTTGGGTTTCCTGTAGATAATTTGAGTTGAACGTCGGACCAATCTTCACCGCTTTCTTGGTCAACAGAGGCGGTGAGCTCAAAGCTAATGGGCGCGGTCAAATTAGCCACACGCACTTGATAACTAGGCACCCAACCCGCTTGTGGAGTATAATAGTTTATGGTGAAATTTTTTCTACCTGCCGAAGTAGCCTCTACACGCACAGCTAAAACATAAGTTGCGGACAAATTGGCTAATGTTGTTTCTTTAATCTCAGCATTTATTTTTTGCAGGGACTCATTTAATTGCTCTTGTTTTTGTTGTAGCGTTAACATTTCGGTTCGAATAGTCAAGCGTCTTTGCGACAAATAGCCATCCATTTCTCGCATTTGTTGCGCTGTAGGATTGTCGTTGTTTCGATATAAGGTATTTCTATCTTGGATGAAGTTTAAATCCGTTTGCAAAGCTGCTTGTTTAACCGCGATTTGATCGCTTTCTTCTCGCAGTTTTTTTGCCTTTTCGTTAAGCGAATGCAGTGATTTTTGGGTCTTTTCTTCGGACGTGAGTAAGCGATAATTCACATCCAGAATTTTAATAGAATTATCAGCTTTAACTTGAATTAATTCGCTATTCAAATTAGGGGGGAAATCGATGAATAACAATTCTGAAACCCCTGTATTTAATTGATGATTAGCCACTCGAGTAATGATGGCACCTTCCAAATAAACGGTAACCTCATCAATTTTTGAAGTAACTTTTTGGTGGTTTTGAGCCATACTCGTCACCACCAAGATTAGCGAGAATGCGGCCAGTAGAACACTATTTTTCATAAATACGCTGTGTTAAATTATTTTGTTAATACGTGGCATTTTTCAATAGAAAGTGTTGGACATAATCTGTAACACCCTCCTCCAAAGACATAAAAGCTTTATCATATCCCAAAATACGCAACTTTGTCATGTCTGCCTCCGTAAAATATTGATACTTGTCTCTGATATCTTCAGGCGTATCTATAAATGAAATATCCTCTTTAATGCCCATGGCTTGGAAAGTTGCTTTAGCTAAATCCAAAAATGCTCTTGCCTTTCCTGTCCCCAGATTATAAAGACCATTACCCTTTCGTTGGTGGTAGAAAAAGCAAAGGACTTCAATAACATCTTTTACATAGATGAAATCCCGCAACTGCATGCCATCCTTAAAATCAGGGTGATGCGACCGAAACAGCTTCATAGCTCCTGATTTTTGTACTTGGTTAAATGTATGCATTACCACACTAGCCATGCGGCTTTTATGATACTCATTCGGGCCATAGACATTAAAAAACTTAACCCCTTTCCAAGCTTGTGGTTGTCTTTCTTGCGATAACACCCATTTATCAAAGTCATTTTTACTCTCGCCATAAGGATTCAGCGGTTGTAATTCAAAGGCAAGTTGGTCTTCGTCTTTGTAGCCTAGCTCGCCCAAGCCGTAGGTAGCAGCCGAGGAAGCATAGACCAATGGAATGTTATGTTTTGCACAAATTCGAAAAATCTGTTGACTGTAATGCAGGTTTAATTCATTGAGCAACTCACGATTAAACTCAGTGGTATCAGTGCGGGCTCCGAGATGATAAACAAAAGAAACGCACGCTGCATTGTCTTCAAACCAGTTCAAAAAAGTAGCTCTAGGAATCAACTCTTTATAGCGTTTATTGACATAATTTCTGGTACGCTCTGTTCGCGAAAAATCATCGACCAAGACGATATCAAAAAGTCCTTCAGCATTGAGTTTAGTGAGTAAGCAGCTACTTATAAAACCAGCTGCACCAGTGAGAACAATCATAAAAAAAGGATTTGGGCAAAAGTAGGCTTTTGAATTTGGAAAACCTTCGAAAGATAAGCAAAAAGATTGCTTTACATACTATCTTTGCCGGCTAATTATTGATTCTAGAAAATGATTTACATCCAACGCAGGGAGCGGTTTAGCGCAGCTCACCAACTTTACAACCCCAATTGGACTGAAGCTCAAAACGATGAGGTTTTTGGTATGTGTGCCAACAAAAATTTTCACGGCCACAACTTCGCGCTAATTGTGACTGTGAAAGGAGAAATCAACCCAGAAACGGGCTTTGTTATGAATCTGGTCGATTTAAAACGCATTATCCAAGAGCACGTTACCAGCAAATTAGACCATAAAAATTTAAATGTAGATGTTGACTTCATGAGAGGTAAAATGGCTTCTACTGAAGTTCTCGCCGTTGAAATTTGGAATATTTTAGAATCCAAAATAGCTGATTACAATGCCACTTTACATTGTGTGCGTCTAGAGGAAACAGAAAATAATTTTGTGGAATATTACGGGTAATTCACTACAAATCAACATCTGTTTCTACTGAATCCAGACAATAGGGTTGGCAACATCTGTTGCCAGCCGAATTGTGCCTCGTGTAGTGCCGTAATGGTTGTAGGTTGCCACCCTGCCTTTAAACCTCACCTTCCCATTGTGCCCCTCCGTAGGGGTATTTAGAAAGTGTGTGATAATTTTTTTTGGGAAGTTCAAATGTCCTATCAGTGTTTTTCTTTCAACTAAGCCCGAATCATTTACTAAACGTATATTGGTTAACAGTACTTTAGAAACATCAGAGGAATTCCCCAAGTACCCTTCAAATGTGTGTACTACATCTTGCGACAACTCCAAAACTGAATAACGCAGAGATTTTTGATTAACTTTTCGCATGACACAAAGGTAGTAGCTGGTTCCGTTTAGGATTTAAAAATCTAATGTAAGTTGTATTCCCTCTTTTGGAAATTCAGGAAGCTCTCGTTGGAGGTTAGACAGAGTGAGTCCAATCAGTCGAATATTTTTATCCACAGGAGACTGCTGGAGTAAATCACAAGCTTTTGACCATAAAACATCAGCATCAAGCACGGCATTTTCAAAAGAAAAAGAGCGCGTTTGGATGGTAAAAGTACTGTCTTTCAATTTTAGTGCAATCGTTTTTCCAGGAATATTCTGACGCTCAAATCGCGCCAACCATATTTTAAAAACATCATTTAACCCCTCAAGTAATTGGTTGTCGTCCGTTAAATCAGCATCAAAAGTGCGTTCAGCTCCAATAGATTTTCTCAAGCGATGCGGTTGAACTTGAGCATGTTGAACACCGCGTACAATATCAAAATATAATTTACCAGACTTACCGAAATTTCGAATTAAATCTTGGAGCGCCCATTTTTTTAAATCCGCACCAGTAAAAATACCAAGTTCATGCATCGTATTGGCTGTCACCTGCCCCACCCCAAAAAATTTGCGGACAGGTAACGCTTCTAAAAATGGGATAACATTTTCGGGGAGGATCGTTTTTTGCCCATTCGGTTTATTAATATCCGAAGCCACTTTAGCCAAAAACTTATTGATGCTAATGCCTGCAGAAGCCGTGAGGCCAGTAGTTTCAAAAATTTCTTGCCGAATAACTTTGGCGATTTTACTAGCCGTTGCATATCCACGTTTATTTTCTGTGACATCAAGAAACGCTTCATCGAGGGACAGCGGTTCGACAAGATCCGTGAAAGAGTAAAAAACTTCGTGAATTTGATCGGAGACTTCTTTGTACTTTTCAAAATTCGGTTTCACAAAAACAAGATTTGGGCATTTTTTAATAGCTATTTTAGAGGCCATTGCACTCCGAACGCCAAAAGCTCTAGCCTCATAGGAAGCAGCAGCCACCACCCCCCTATCCTTACTGCCCCCAACAGCAACAGGTCTTCCACGTAATTCAGGATTATCACGTTGTTCAACAGAAGCGTAGAAAGCATCCATATCTACATGGATAATTTTACGAATAAACTTTTCATCAATGCTGTCCATTGTTTTTTTGAATGAGCCAAAGTTATTAGAAAATATAAAGTCTCCTAAAAATTAACAAAGGAAAAAATACTATTCCTTTTTGCAGGAAAATTGGGTTGAGTGCAAGCTATTAACGTTGATTAAATAAGGAAAGGGGATGTTGGCAGTATCTGCATACCTACATTAGCCAATTGAACACGTACAGAATCAAGCTCCTTTTTCTCAAAAAAACACCCTGGAACACCTTATCAGCATTTCTCCAGCAATGTAAGAACGAGGAGCGTGGAACGCAGAAAAACAAGTTATCAGCTTATTCCATCAATGTAAGGGATTTGAGAATATGCTGATATTATTCACCGAATTCTTAAACACATACGAATCAATGCAGGTAATTCAAAAAAAAAAGCGGGAACGCATTATCAGCATATCTCCATCAATGTAAGAACAAGGAGCGTGAAACACAGAAAAACAAGTTATCAGCTTATTCCATCAATGTAAGGGATTTGGGAATATGCTGATAATAAAACCTCATGACAACAACAAGCCTAAAACCTTTGCCTTTCTTTCCAAACCTCCTCAAAAAAAAAGAGCCAAACAACAAATCGCTGTTTAACTCTTTCGTCTTTCAAGAAAACTTTAATTAAATAATCATTCCAGCAGCTACAGTTTCATTTGTGCCTTCATCCACTAAAATCAAAGAACCCGTATGTCTGTTTTTATTATAAGCATCTGCCATAATGGGCTTGGTAGAACGGATCTGCACCCTAGCGATGTCATTCATCTGCAAAGTTTTGTCATCCTCTATCCGATGTAAACTATTGACATCCACCTTGTACTGCACATTTGTAATCATGGCTTTGGACTCGTTTGTGGTGTGTCGCAAAATATATTTCGCTCGTGGTCGCGGAGGGTTGTTGTGCATCCAGCTTAGCATCACATCCAAGTCTTGTGTTACTCTTGCTTGGTTATTCACTCTGCAAATCATATCCCCCCTGCCGGCATCTACATCGTCTTCTAACTCGATGGTTACGCTCATTGGAGCAAAAGCTTCTTTTACTTTTTTATCAAAATCGTGTATCGCAGAAATCTTTGAGGTTAAACCACTTGGCAACAACACCACCTCATCACCTGGCTTAAAAACACCACCCGCAATTCTTCCCGCGTAGCCTCTAAAATCATGGTATTGGTCGCTGTGCGGACGTATAACAGTTTGAATGGGAAAGCGACAGTCAATATGGTTTTCATCACTGCCAATGTGAGTGGTTTCTAGAGTGTGCAATAAAGTACCTCCGTTAAACCATTTCATATGTTCACTCTTGTTTACCACATTATCACCCTTCAGTGCGCTGATAGGTATAAACTGTATGTCGCTAACATTTAGTTTGGCTGAAAAAGCTTTAAACTCCTTGACGATACTATTAAATACGTTTTCATCATAATCCACCAAATCCATTTTATTAACGCAGATTACCAAATGTGGAATTTGCAACAAGGAAGCTATAAATGCATGGCGCCGCGTTTGCTCTATCATACCGTTTCTGGCATCAATCAACACCAAAGCTAAGTTGGCTGTTGAAGCACCTGTTACCATATTTCGGGTATATTGTATGTGCCCCGGTGTATCTGCTATGATAAACTTACGCTTGGGCGTCGCAAAATATCTATAGGCCACGTCGATGGTAATCCCTTGTTCGCGCTCATCTTTTAAGCCGTCTGTAAACAGGCTTAAGTCTACGTGATCCAGACCTTTTTTGGTGCTTGAAGCCTCCACAGCCTCCAGTTGGTCTTCAAAAATTGATTTGGAGTCATACAGTAATCGGCCAATTAATGTACTTTTTCCATCGTCTACGCTACCGGCTGTGGTAAAGCGCAACAACTCCATTTCTTCGTATGCAATTTTGTCCATGATTGTTTTCTTTATCCTTTATCTAAGGTTTGTTTTATAATGCATTAGCAACTGCTATTTAGAAGTAGCCTTCTTTCTTGCGGTCTTCCATTGCCGTCTCGGAGCGTTTGTCATCTTCGCGATTTCCTCGCTCTGTTTGACGACTGGCGGCCACTTCTTCAACTATTTTTTCCAATGTATCGGCATCAGAATCGATACCACCTGTAATGGTAATATCTCCTAAAGTTCTAAAGCGAATCTTGCGATTCTCTGCTATCTCATTGTCTCGTAATGTGATGTAATCTGAGACAGGAAGCCAAGTATTACTGCGACGAATTACATCGCGTTGATGGGCGAAGTACAGGGAAGGAATGGCAATATTTTCATGTAAAATATACATCCAAATGTCCATTTCTGTCCAGTTGCTAATGGGAAACACGCGAAAGTGTTCACCCGGACGCTTTTTGCCATTGAACAAGTTCCATAATTCCGGACGTTGATTCTTGGGATCCCATTGACCGAAGTCATCTCTATGTGAAAAAAAGCGTTCTTTTGCGCGTGCTTTTTCTTCGTCTCTCCTCGCGCCACCCATACAGGCATCGAATTGATGTTCTTCTATGGTATCTAATAAGGTGGTGGTTTGCAATGCATTCCGACTAGCATTTTTACCCGTCTCCTCTACTACTCTTCCTTCGTTAATTGTTTGCTGAACACTACCTACTATTAATCGCACACCCAACTCCTTTACAAGTTCATCTCGGAATGCAATGGTTTCTGGAAAGTTGTGCCCCGTATCAATATGTACCAATGGAAAAGGGATTTTCGCTGGCCAAAATGCTTTTTTTGCCAAATGTGTGATAACAATACTGTCTTTTCCTCCAGAAAATAGGATGGCAGGATTTTGAAACTGTGCAACAACTTCGCGCAATACAAAGATGGATTCAGACTCCAGTTCCTTCAAGTGATTGAGGTGATAACTCATAGTTTTTGATTTAAAAGCGGTTTTATTTTATTTAATAATTGGTTGAGACATTCCTCTTGAGAACTCTCATTTGTTTTCACAACCAAATCTGGGTGCTGGGGCGCTTCGAAAGGCGAAGAAATACCTGTAAATGATGAAATTTCACCTGCTCTAGCTTTTTGGTACAATCCTTTTACGTCGCGTTGTTCACAAACTTCTAAAGGACAATCTACAAATACTTCTAGAAATCGCTGCGAACCTACTCTAGAGCGCACCATATCCCGGTCTGATTGAAATGGAGAAATGAATGCCGATAGCACAACCAATCCAGCATCAGCCATCAAGTTGGCGACTTCCCCAATACGACGAATATTTTCCACTCTACTCACATCGCTGAAGTCTAAATCGCTATTGAGACCTTTGCGGACGTTGTCTCCATCTAATATATAGGTGAGAATGCCGCTCGCATGCAATTGTTGTTCTAGTAAATTGGCTAAAGTACTTTTTCCTGAACCCGACAAACCTGTAAACCAAACCACTAATGGCTCATGCCCGAGCAACTGCGATCGATTCTCTGTTCCAATGGTGTGGTTGTGGGGTATGATATGGAGTTTTTCTTTCATAAGCATTTAGAAATAAATGAGTTTTAAACTTACAAGGCAAACAAGGGAATACAAAATAGTTAGGGGAAAACCGAGTTTCAAAAAGTCCTTGTTCGCATAGCCACCCGGACCGTAAACCATTAGGTTGGTTTGATAGGCAACGGGGGTTAAGAATGCGCAGGATGCGCCAAAGGCAATGGCAAGCATATAAGGGGTCAACGCCAAATCGAAAGGGGTAATGATAGCAATGGCAATGGGAAATGCAATGGAAACAGCCGCTACGTTACTAACAAATGATGTTAAAATTAGCGTTAATCCATAGAGTACCACCAATAAAAGAAAAGGTGGCCATGTAGCTGTAACCGACAAAGAATCGCCTAAAAGCCAAGCCACAGTATTATTTTGTAATAATGCTGAACCCAACACAATACTCGATACTAAAATAACGAATAAATCGGGACTAAATTCCCGCTTTATTTTATTTAAGGACGTAAGTCCGAAGGCTATACCTAACCCTAAAATAGTAACTAACGAAGTGAAAAATGACCACCAATCAGCTCCTACACCAATAAGAGCAAAAGCGCTAAGTGAGAAGAACAAGACTTTAATGCCCTTTGGCTGATTTTCAATACGATTGATAGTAGATACAGAGTACAAATTTTTGTCATTTACAATTTTGTTGTAAAACCCCGGGCCTGCGCTTAGCAATAACAAATCTCCAGGCTCAAGCACTGTCCCGCCAATTTTACCACCCAATCGATTGCCATTTCTATGGATGGCAATAATGGCGGCGTCATACCGCTCTCGGAAGTTTGACTCTCGGACCATTTTTCCGTAAAGATTAGAATGAGCAGGAATTAAAGCTTCTACAATGTCCAGGTCGTTACCCAATTGAAACTTTTTTGTTTTAGGAAGGGTAAGTCCATTGGCTTCTTTTACCAAATCAATCACCTCCTCCGAAGGCCCCACAAAATAAAGTAAATCACCACCCTGAATGAAATCCCTAGGTTGAACAGGATTGATGAGCTTACCTGATCGGTAAATTTCTATGAGGAAAATACCTCCCAGATTTCGTAAACCTGCCTCCTCAACTGTTTTACCTACGAACTTAGAATTATCTTCCACCAAAATCTCAACAACATATTCCCGGGCCTCATTTTTAAACAATTCAGCAGGGTCAAGCCGCGGGACAAGTAAATTCGGGGCAAAAAAACTAAGATACACCACCCCCACAACGGTAATCAACAGTCCGATTAAAAAGAAGTCTAATGTAGACAATATTGGCAAGTGACTCTCAAGTAGAAGACCATTGAGTACCAAATTCGTAGACGTACCGATAAGTGTAATGGTGCCGCCAACTGTTGCTGCAAAGGCCATAGGCATCAGCAATGCAGAAACTGACGTGTTATTCCGTTTGCCCCAAGTGTGTAAGTATGGAATTAATAGGGCGACAATGGGTGTGTTATTAATAACAGATGACAACAAAGCTGCAAAACTATTGACTCCAAATAAAAATGCTCTTGGAGTTTTCAAACGGCCGAATAACAACTGAAACAGACCGAGAACATCAAAGTTTTGGCGCAGCACCGAGGTTATAAAAATGAGTAAAAAAATAGTAGCTATCGCTGAATTGCTCATAGCTGAAAGCAATTGCTGTGAAGAAATTACACCAAACAATAAAAGCACTAAAACAGCCCCTCCAAAGAGGTAAACTGGATTTACTTTTTTAAAAAATAAACCGACAACAACCCCTAAGAGTACTGAGCTCAAGATAATTTGGTGTGCGTCCAAAAGCGAATTTAATTTGGCTGCAAATGTATAGTAATTTTATAAACCCTATCGATTTAGTAGATATTTATTTTCCCTAACACAAAAGACTATTTTGCTTTTACTTGTATTCGGAAATACACCGAGGTGCGACTGTTCCGAAAAGGATGATTTCAATCAAAATCAACGAGGAGGGAACTATTGGACTGAAGCTAACTAATTGTTAGTGAAAATTCAAAAATCCTCCAACAAGTTAGCATTTGGCAAAAAGGACTTTTTGAGGGGCTCTCAGAGTTAAATACCATATATAGAAGGACTTGAAGTCCACCCTAATCAAATAACACTTTACCATTCTGACATTTGTAGGAAGTCTTATGACAACCAATTGGGATGAAAAACTGTGATCAACCATTAGAGGTCACCTATTGCAAAACTCTTCTTTATCGTTAAAAGATATAGTTTCCCGAAGCAACGTGTTGGCATTTGAATGGGAAACTGTTTATTAGTGGGGTTTACAAAAACTTGCCAATTTCCGGTACAAGCACAAAAATCAGATAGCCCGATTCATCGTGTAAAAACAAACTATTTAGCACAGGTCCTAATGAAAATTACTTGAATATAATTACCAATGTTAGAGTTAAATTTAGAGGTCAATGGACATTAAAGACTGAAATATTTAAAAAAATGACACACATCATTAGATTGAGCCATATAGAAGTATATTTTTGCCTTGAGAAAAGGAAGTTCGAAAATGAACAAAGAGGGAAAATTAAGTACCAATCAAAAAATAAATTTGATTGCTATTGGCGCTTCTGCTGGAGGTTTAGAAGCATTACAAGAGTTTTTATTCAATCTAATTGATTTGCCCAACACGGCTATAATCATTGCGCAGCATTTGAGTCCAACTCATAAAAGTTTATTGGTTCAATTACTGAGTAAACAAACGTCATTAAAGGTTTTTGAGGCCACCACAGAAACCTTTTTGGCACCAAACTCTGTATACATTACCCCGCCTGACAAAGAAGTTACGGTGAGAAATAATTGCATTTACCTGGGAAAACCCTCATCCTCTATTGGACCAAAACCTAGTGTTGATGTATTATTTCAGTCTTTATCGAATATTACTACACAAAATGTGGTAGCGATTGTGCTATCCGGCACCGGAAGTGATGGAGCTAAGGGTGTCTCCGTCTTAAAAAACAATAATTTTTTCAAAATAGCACAGGACCCAAAAAGCGCAAAGTACGATGGCATGCCAAATGCTGCCATACAGACAGGTCATATCGACGCTGTGCTTTCACCAAAAAACATGAGCCAAGAAATTCTTAAATTCTTTTTGAGGCCTAAATTTCACGAAAAGCAAGAGAACAAAGACACTTTCGAGGATACTTTCTTGCAAATCCTTGATATCCTTGGCAAAAATACCGGTGCTGATTTCTCAAATTACAAACCTCCTACGCTGTTACGACGTTTGGAAAAACGCATGCAGAATTTAGGGATCACCACCATTGATACATATCTCAGGCTGCTGAAAACTACCCCAACTGAAGCATTGGAACTCTACCAAATGATGTTAATCGGGGTGACGCAATTTTTTCGTGATAAAGAATCTTTTGATGCCTTAGGCAGATATTTGAAAAATCTCATTAAATCAAAAAAGGACAACGAAACCATACGTATTTGGGTACCTGCGTGCTCAACTGGAGAAGAAGCTTACTCACTAGCAATGCTACTATGTACTTTTATGGGAAGCAATCCCAAAAAACTCAAAGTACAAATTTTTGCCACCGACATTGACGAACGAGCCATTGAAGCCGCACGAAAAGCACAGTACCCTGCCTCACATTTGGAATTTTTGCCAAGAGAATTTACGGAAAACTTTTTTATTAAAAAAGGTAAGACCTTTGAAGTAATAAAAAGCATTCGTTCTTTAATTCTATTTTCTAAGCATGACGTCATTCAGAATCCACCTTTTCTAAGGTTAGACTTAGTTTCTTGTCGAAATTTACTTATTTACTTCAATGCAGCATTGCAGCAACAACTACTACCGCTATTTCATTATGCATTAGATAATGATGGTTTGTTATTTCTGGGGAAATCTGAAACGATAGGACATTTCACAGATTTGTTTACTACTATCGATGCGAAACATAAAATTTTTAAACGAAATAAAGGAGGCGCTATTCATGCTGTGAAGTTTTCAAATTTTCGTGCCCAGCTTATCTCAACTAATAAAATGCCAAGAGAGACTCCAAAACATAAAGCTACGCTCCCCGAACGTATTAAAGAAACTCTTTTCAACACCTATGAGCATCCTTACGTCATTATCAACCGCGACGCTGATATTGTAGAAGTTTTTGGAGATGTTAGATTATTCATGAGCCTCGTAAGTGGATCCATTCAAGTAAATTTAATAAAAATGGTGAATCATGAACTTCAAATAGAATTGAGGGGATTACTCACCAAACTTTTCAAAGCCCATGAAATTCAGCGCAGCCCTATCAAAAAGTTTAATTTGTACGGGAGTGAGTATTATGTTAGAATAACCGCAAAGCCACTTATTTATAAAGAGGAAAGTTCAGATTTATTTATGGTTATTTTTGAGCAGCTCGATATTGATTCCTTCATACAAAAAGGTTCAAAAAGCGATCATACTTTGTCTCAATCTACACATATAGAAGCGTTAGAACTAGAGCTCAGCACGACAAAAGAACATTTACAAACTTACATTGAAGAGATTGAGACGACCAACGAGGAATTGCAATCTTTAAATGAAGAATTACAGAGCACCAATGAAGAGTTACAGAGCAGCACTGAGGAGTTAGAAACCACAAACGAGGAATTACAGAGTACCAACGAAGAAATTCAAATTACCTATGCAGAGTTAAAATCTGTTTATGACACTCTTTATGAAAAGGATCTTGTACTTCAAGAAACTGAAGCTAATTCGAAGGCACTTTTAAACAATAATCTTCAAGCTTTTATTTTAATCGATGACACCTATAAAATTTTACAATATAACAATAAAGCTATTGGTCTTTTAAAAACCTTATGTGGAAAAGAGCCTCAGATTCAAACCTCGCTAATCGATTATTTACCGAGCAATGATATTGAGTTGTTTCTAAATCATTTCAAAGAGGCGTTCACCAACTCTAAAAAAGAAATGACCTTTGAGCATCAGGTAAGAAACAACACTTCAAAAACCCTTTGGTTGCGTATTGCCATCACTCCAATAATAGGCAAATCAAAAGGTAATCCGAGCCGGATAACTATTGGCCTCTTGGACATTACAAAGGTTAAAAACACAGAAATTGAGATACTTAACAGCAAGAAGCGACTTGAAAACTTACTTAATTCACAAACGCATTATGTATTACAAATAGATTTAGAGGGCAATCATATTTATTGGAATCATATTTTTGAAAGAGACTATGGTTGGCTATATCAGAATATTGCTGGCAGTAGTGTGCTTCAATCTATTTGTGACCACGACCTCGAGAAAGCAAAAAAAGCTCTTGAGATTTGTTTAAATAATCCTGATGTTCCTTACACCATTGAGCTTGACAAGCCGAGTAAATCAGGGGGGCTCCGAACAACGTTATGGGATTGGACATGTGTGACAGATGAAAACGGGAATCCATATGAGATTCAGTGTACAGGGGTAGAAATTTCACAAACCAAACAATTGCGCGAAAGTGAGCGGCTACTTAATGAAGCGCAACGTTTGAGTAAAATAGGTAATTGGAATTACTTGGTAAAGCAAGATGTTTTGACATGGTCTGACGGCCTTTATGAAGTTTTTGATGTTGATAGAGCAACTTTTAAAGAAACTCATGGTTCTTTTTTAAGTTTGATTGACATCGAAGATAGAGAGAGAGCAAAGGCAACAAGCCAACACTCGCAACAAACAGGTCAGTCCTTTCACCTTCGGTATAAAATCACCACGAATAAAGGAGAAAAAAGGATAATTGAGGAATATGGCTTTGCTGAAAAAGATGAGAATGGAGAAATCATTAGACTCTATGGCACGGCGCAAAACATAACTGATCGTATTGAAACAGAAGAAAAACTTATCAACTCTGATAGAATTTTCAACTATGCATCAGATATGTTGTGTATTGCTGGGTTTGATGGATTTTTCAAAGTGCTTAATCCAGCATGGAGTAAAGTTTTGGGCTGGACTATAGATGAGTTACTAGCAAAACCATATTTGAGTTTTGTGCACCCCGATGATCGAGATAAAACAAAAAGGGAGGGAGAAACCGTGGGGTTAAAAGAGGGTTCTGTCTTTTTTGAGAATCGATACCTCTGTAAGGATGGTAGTTATAAGTGGTTGTCTTGGAATTCATTTCCTTATCCTGAAGAATCCAAGCTTTACGCAGTTGCAAGAGACATAACCAAAGACAAACAGTTGCAATCGCAACTTAAGGAAAGTGAAAATCGCTTTAAGCAAATCGTTGAAAACGCCCCGTCAGTAATTTGGGAAACTGATATCAATGGAAAATTCACCTATGTAAGTTCCAAATCGATAAAAATTTGGGGATACAAGCCAGAGGACATTATAGGAGAAAAATATTTTTATGACTTAACCCCAACAAGCGAGAGGGCATCGCTTCGAGCTGCCATAGAAAAGATAACGACAAACAACAAGAACATTGTTGATTTCCAAAATACCATAATAAAATCCGATGGAAATTTGATTGAAGTAGTGACCAATGCTTCGCCATTTTTTGACGAGAGAGGTAATCGGATAGGTTATCGCGGTTCGGATATTGAGATCACAGAAAAGCTATTGGCTGAAAAAACCATTCGAGAAAAGCAAGAACTTTTGTCCAAAATCACTAATCAAGTTCCTGGTATGGTTTACCAATACAAGCAATTTACTGATGGTAGTTCTTGTTTTCCTTATGCCAGTAATAATATTGAATCCATTTATTGGACCACTCCAGAAGCTGTTAAAGAAGATGCATCTTCCATCTTTTCACTTTTTCACGTTGAAGATATAGATTTCGTAAAGCAGGAAGTAAGCTATTCAATTGACAAACTAACACCACTACAGATTGAGTTTAGAGTGCTAAATCCTCATACCAAAGAAATTGAGTGGCGTCAGGTAGATGCGAAACCAGAACGTCATAAGGATGGCAGCACACTTTGGCACGGAATCATTAGAAATAGTACAGAGAAAAAACAGCAAGAATTAGAACTTCAAAAACTCACCGAAGCCGTTCGCCAAAGTCCAAATACTATAGTGATTACAGACCCAGAAGGTGAAATTATCTATGCCAACCCACAGTTTACTGAAATCACAGGATATACCTATGAGGAGATTAAAGGTAAAAACCCAAAAATTTTAAAATCTGGTATCCAAGATGCTTCCTTCTATTCTCAATTATGGAATACTATTTCTGCTGGAAACACTTGGAAGGGTGAGTTGTACAACAAAAAGAAAGATGGTTCCTTTTATTGGGAGTCGGCTATCATTTCACCTATAAAAGATGCAAAAGGGAAAATTATAAACTATTTAGCCATTAAGGAGGATATAAGCAAGGATAAATTTTATCGAACAGAAATAGAACGCTTTAAAGCAGTCTCTGACAACGCTGTTTACGGTATGGCACTAGCCGACTTATCTGGAAATTTCACTTATATCAATCCCTTTTATGCTAAAATTCACGGGTACAGTAGCGCGGAACTTATTGGGAAATCACTGACGACATTTCATTCAAAAGACCAACTAGACTACGTTGAAAAGCTACTCATTGAAATAAAGGAAAACGGCAGTTTTAAGCCGACTGTTGTTTGGCATACACATAAAGACGGATCCTCATTTCCAATGTTCATGAGTGGTCTTATTCTGTATAATGAACTAGGTCAACCCACTCAAATGGCTGCTACTGCCATTGATATGTCAGAGTTTTATCGTGCAGAAAATGAATTAAAGAAAAGTGAAAATCGCCTCAAGAAACTCATTGATTATTCGACGGATATCATCGTTTTAATGAAAGAGGACGGTTCGAACATGCTTGTAAGTCCATCGGCAAAAAACATTACTGGATACAGTCCTGAGGAACTTATGGCAATGCCTAGGCATGAACGCATTCACCCAGAGGATGTAGCGATGATAGATAAAGCTTTTGCCTCACTATTAACAAATCCAGAGGCGGCGATTAAAACAACTTACCGTCATAAGCATAAAACAAAGGGGTATGTTTGGTTTGAAAGTAACGCACAAAACTTTTTAGGAGACCCTTCTTTCAATGCCATATTGTTGATTATTCGCGATATTACACAGGACAAAATCATACAAGACCGCATAAAAGAATCTGAAGCTAAATACCGAATAGTGGCAGACAACACCTACAACTGGGAATTTTGGGAGGGTGCTGCTGGGGAGCTTTTGTACATTTCTCCTTCAGTTGAGAAAATTACTGGTTATCCTGCGGTGAATTTTTTAAATGATAACGATTTCTTGAAAGAAATCATTCTAGCGGAGGACTGGAAACAGTACCAAGATCATAGAGACAGGTGCCTGTGCGATAAAAAAGGTGATACTTGTCGATTCCGCATCCTACATAAAAATGGTGAAATCAGGTATATTGAACATGTATGCCAACCTGCATTAGATGAAAACGGTGAATTCATGGGTATCAGGGGCAGTAATATTGACGTCACAGAGACCTCAAACTATTTGTATCGCATAGAATCCTTGCTTCAATTGGAAGAGGAACAAAACAAACGCTTAAAAAACTTCACACATATCGTATCGCACAATCTTCGAACACACACAGCCAATATGCAAGGTGTTTTTACTTTAATGAATATGGAGAAGCCTACTATCCTTCAAGATGAATATGTTAGTATGGTGAAGCAATCTGCGGATAATTTAAATCAAACGCTACGCCACCTGAATGAAGTCTTAGACATTACAAAAAATTTAGAAAGTAAATTTGAAGACACATCCATTCGAAAAAGTATTGACATGGCTATCAACACAGTTAACCAATTAGCCAAAGATCAAAAAGTTACCATCATTGATAATACCAAAGATTGCGAAATTGAAAACATAAAAGCCATACCTGCCTATTTGGATAGCATAGTTCTTAACTTTATCACTAATTCCATTAAATTCAAAGATCCTTCAAAAGAAGCTTTCGTGAAAATATCATGTGAAATTGATGAGCAAAACATTTATTTAGTTTTTGAAGACAATGGCTTGGGAATTGACTTGAATAAGCACGGCCATAAGTTGTTTGGCATGTATAAAACTTTTCACAATCACAAAGAATCCACTGGACTTGGGTTATTCATCACCAAAAATCAAATCGAAGCGATGAGCGGATCTATTCAAGTAGAAAGCGTTCCTGGCGAAGGGAGTACTTTTACTGTTTCTTTACCGAAATTTAGGTTTAAAAAAAATGCTGATCAACATTACTGATAAATAACGAGCGATTGTCATCAAAAAAGTTTTACTACTCAAAAAGCTTACTTGTTAGAATCCTTCTTAATACTCTTTTACAATTAGCTGTTTTTGGGCTAAAAAATCCCCTCCGCATCGATTCTCATTAGAGTCATCCTTACGGAGGGGATTCAAGAAACAAATTACAAAAAGGGTCATTACGATAGAAAACTCTTAATTTTTTCGTTTTCGTTGCTGCACACACCGGCCATATGGTGCTAAATTTGATGGCGAAAAGCTTTTTAAATCCATTTAAAAATTTGGGAATTGCATAGAATATTTTTGCATGTCCACAACTCCCATACGCACCACACTAAGGGAGGTAGAATATAGGGCCTTCAATCCCGAGCGGAAGACCTGCCCAAATCCACAATAGCAGCATTGGAATTCTCACCAATGCAAAGGCAATTGCATAAGGCAACATCATGGAAATCAATGTCCCAATACCGACATCTTTAACATACTTCTGAGCAAACACGATAACAAGTGGGAAATAAGGCAACAATGGCGTTAGGATATTTGAATAGGAATCGCCTATACGGTAAGCGGCTTGTGTAGTTTCAGGCGAATACCCCATTAGCATGAGCATAGGAACAAAAATAGGAGCTAATAAGGCCCATTTTGCCGATGCACTGCCCATTACCAAATTTACCAAAGAGGCAACTAAAATAAAAGCTACTAGCAACGGTCCACCAGAAATACCCAATGACTTCAATCCATCAGATCCCTTAACAGCCAAAACACTTCCCAAATTACTCCAGTTAAAGTATGCGACAAATTGGGCCGCCACAAAAGCAATTACAATATACATCCCCATGGTTCCCATACTTTTAGCCATCATGCCAGTTACGTCTTTATCGGAACGAATTGCCCCAGAAAAGAAACCATAAATTAATCCAGAGATTAAAAATACTAAAAACATAATAGGCACTAAGGCATCATAGAAAGGTTTAAAGTTGCGTGCACCGGTGTTTGGGTCTAAATCACCACGCAACAAACCATCAGCAGGAATAATGGTGAGAAAAACCAGTCCCAAAACTAGTATGATACCAACACCAGTCCATAAGAGAGCTCTACTTTCTTTAGTAGAAACTGGTTTTTCATCTTCTAATTTCAAGTCTGCATCGGGTTTATATTGGCCGAGGCGGGGAACCAGAATTCTTTCAGTCACCCATGTTCCAGCAAGCGCAACTAATGGCACAGAAGCAGCCATTAAATAGTAATTTGAAAGAGGATTGACGGTATACCCTGGAGCAATGATTTGTGCCGCAGGTTCGGTGAATGCAGCAATCATTGGGTCAAGTCCTGTTGGTAATAAATTAGCCCCAAAGCCGCCCGAAACACCTGCAAACGCAGCACCAATACCTGCCAAAGGATGTCTTCCCATGCCATAAAAAATAGCAGCACCCATAGGTATTAAAACCACATAACCCGCGTCAGCAGCCACAGAACTCAGCATACCTGCAAGTACTACCGAAAATGTAATTACCGATTTTGGTACCTTCGACACGAATAGTCTCAAAGCAACAGAAATCATCCCTGTATATTCCGCTACACCAATTCCAAGCATTACCACAAGCACCAACCCCAAGGGAGGAAAGAGGGCAAAAGTGGACACCATGCGAGTCATGATCATTTGAAAGCCATCTCTCGACAATAAGTTAATAACAGAAATCGTATCAACTGGCTTACCATCAGGCCCTAACAGACCAGCAGCTTTGCCTGGATGTTCAACTTCAAAGCCTCCAAAAAACAAAGACAAAAGAAGTGTCACCCCCATTAAAAGGGCAAATAACGTAACAGGTTGTGGAAGTTTGTTACCGACTTTCTCTATTTTATCAAGTATTTTTTGGGAAAACGAGCGCTTTTGAGTAGAAGAAGTATTCATTATTTCAATACGTTGGTTACTATGCCGCAAATAAAATCAAAATTTCTGCTTTATTTGAGAAGATGTAAAAATAAAATTCACTCGTCTTCAAATCAAATTCATGATTTTGAGATTCACGGGAAAAGATAATTTCAGTCAAAATCGACGCGGGGCTAATTTCTACCTCGGAGCTACCTAAATGCAAAAAAGGATTCAAAAATCTCCCGACAAGGAAGATTTTGGCAGAAAGGGACTTTTGGATGGGGCAATTTTTAATGACGAAACTGTTTAAAAAAATATGTTTTACTGTTCAATGCAATGTGGCAAAGAAAGCACATACTACAAACCAAAACTATTAAACGATAAAGAGAGACCGTTGAATACATTCAGACCCATCGTGGCTGCAAGTTAATTTGAAGTTAAGAGAAAATGCTAGTTGAGAAAAAGAGTTGAGCACTTTAGCGGAGTATCGGATGTATTGGACCAGGAAGATTGCGTTATCAGGATATTCCGGAAATTATAAGGCTATTGAAAACACCTCTATTGATTTAAGTTTTAAAACGCTACTTTACAAGTACTTAATTAAAAACCAGAACAGGTAATATCATCAGGTTATTCCTGCGCATATAAGAGTTCCGAGAGGGTTCTAATGGTTGTGTAAACCAGTTATCTGGATGTCAACATAAATGTAGGGTTTATGAGGTGAATGAAAAATAAACCCTCTTATCAGGATATCTCCAAAAATGTAAGAGTTCTGAGAATATGCTGATAAGAAAACCTGCTGGCAAGATACAAACCTAATTGTAGGAATTCCGAGGTAAGCTGATAACAAAACCTCTTATCAGGATATCTCCTAAAATGTAGGAGTTCTGAGAATATGCTGATAAGAAAACCTGCTGGCAAGACACAACCCTGATTGTAGGAATTCCGAGGTAAGCTGATAACAAAACCTCTTGTCAGGATATCTCCAAAAATGTAAGAGTTCTGAGAATATGCTGATAAGAAAACCTGTTGGCAAGACACAACCCTGATTGTAGGAATTCCGAGGTAAGCTGATAAGAAAACCTGCAATCACAACCCATCTTGGTCCTACCTTCCTTTTTTACCCTAATTATATTGGGGATTTTTTTTTTAGTGGCACACTACATATTCTATGTTTGCTTTTTGGATTTCTTTGCAACAAACAGCCTTATAAATTTCTAAAGCTTCTCTAAATGGGTTTGCGAATTTTCGTAAGTGCGTGTATTTTTTGTACGTTGGCAGTTCTACGGTTGGGGTAGTTTCTGAACTCAGCTGTGAATAACATTTTCCAGTCGTAGATTAATCCATTTTTTTTATGTTTGTAACGAATGATCTTTTTTAAATGCTATGCTAGGCCGTTAAGTAATGAGGCATTAAAAAAAGAGATTTTCTGAAAAAAAGAACAAAGTGGTTAATCAGTCGTTCTTACAGTTCCTATGTCTAGGTTAGGTTGAGCTATTTGAAAGAACACTTGAGGTATACTTACAAACAAAAAACACACCTCTCAATCACCAAAAAAAAGCCCCCAAGAAGCTCCACGAAAGTGGTTATTCTTGGGGGATTCCCAAACAACAAAAACAAAAAACTATTTTTCCCGCTCTCTGCGTTCTTTTAAAATTTGAGCGTCTTCTTTAATGATTTCAACCACGTCAGGGTCAAGGAGCGTGCTGGTATCACCTAAGTTGGAAACATCGCCCTCGGCTACTTTTCTTAAAATGCGACGCATAATTTTGCCACTCCTTGTTTTGGGCAAGCCGGGTACAAACTGAATGACATCTGGTTTTGCTATGCGCCCGATTTCTTCTACTACACTTTCGATAATCTCGGCTTTGACTTTGTCTATTCCAGCAGGCGTATCCTTCAGTATGACGTATGCATAAATCGCTTGGCCCTTTATGTCGTGAGGAAATCCAACAACGGCACTTTCCGCAACCTTGTCACAAGCATTTATGGCATTTTCTATTTCCGCAGTACCAAAACGATGACCGGACACATTAATGACATCATCAACACGGCCAATAATGCGATACATACCGTCTTTATCTCGTCGTGCACCATCTCCAGTGAAGTAGTACCCCTTATAATGCGAAAAATACGTTACGCGACAACGCTCGTGATCCCCATATGTGGTTCGCAGCATGGATGGCCACGGGTGCTTGATACACAAGTACCCCTCTTCATCATTACCTGTGATTTCCTGACCTTCTGCATTGAGTAAAACGGGCTGAATTCCAGGAAGTGGATATCCTGCAAAACTTGCTTTCATCGGACTGTGCTCCCCAAGTCCACTTATCATGATACCGCCAGTTTCAGTTTGCCACCATGTATCTACAATTGGACACTTTTCTTTACCAACGTGAATGTGGTACCAATCCCAAGCCTCCTCATTAATGGGCTCCCCGACAGACCCCAAAACTTTCAAGGAATCTAAACTATAGCTCAAAACATGGTCTTCACCAGCTGCCATGAGCGCACGAATTGCTGTTGGCGCTGTATAAAATTGATTGACCCCGTATTTATCACATACTTGCCAGAAACGACCTGGACTAGGGTAAGTGGGCACACCTTCAAACATCAAGGTTGTGGCTCCGTTCAAAAGTGGTCCGTATACAATATAACTATGACCAGTAATCCAACCAATATCAGCTGTACACCAATACACATCGGACTCATCTACCTGAAAAACATTGGCAAAGGAATACCCAGCATACACCATGTACCCGCCGCATGTGTGCACCACACCTTTAGGCTTTCCAGTGCTTCCTGAGGTGTAAAGAATAAACAACATGTCTTCACTATCCATAGGTTCTGCGGGACAATCTTTGCTAACATGTTCTAATTCTTCGTGCAACCATACATCGCGATCAGCAACCATATTGACAGCCCATTGTGTGCGCTCTGTAACAACAACTTTTTCAACGGAGGTACAGTCTTTTAAGGCCTCATCAACCACTCGCTTCACCGGAATCTCTTTTGTCCCTCTATACAATCCGTCGCTAGTCAAAACCATTTTTGCTTGTGCATCGTTGATGCGATCGGCTAGTGCACTGGCACTAAACCCGGCAAAAACAACTGAATGAATAGCTCCAATACGCGCACAAGCTAAAACAGCGATGGTTAATTCCGGAATCATAGGCATGTAAATAGCTATGCGATCTCCCTTTTGCGCACCATTGCGCTTCAAAACATTTGCATACATACACACGCGCTCATGCAACTCTCTGTAGGTCAATCTAACAAACCGTTCTTTGGGGTCATTGGGCTCCCAAATCAAAGCCAATTTGTTACCTCTCGTTTTCAAATGACGGTCTAAACAGTTTTCGGTGATATTCATTTTACCATCTACGAACCATTTCACTTTTGGCTCATCAAAATTCCATTCGAGCGTTTTACTCCACGGCTGTTGCCAATGAAACTCTTTGGCCACTTCTTCCCAAAAAGCCTCTGGCGCTGCCACACTCTGGGCGTACTTCTCTTTATACTCTTCAAATGATTTAATCACGTAACTCATAATGCTGATTTTATTCAATTAAACGTTTTTTCAATGTTTCTTTTTTGACAAAAGCTACTTCTTACCCAACAAAGTAGCAATTTCGTCCAATACGCTGGGGTCGTCAATAGTGCTGGGAATAGTGTAGGGATCACCGTCTACAATAGCCCGTAAGGTTTTGCGCAAAATTTTCCCAGAACGGGTTTTGGGCAACCTAGCTAGTGGAATCACTGTTTTCAAAGCAGCTACGGGGCCAATATGCTCGCGAACAGCTTGCACTACCTCGGTTACAACAGTGCCAACACTGCCTGAATACCCTGTTTTCAACACAACAAAAGCCGCCGGTATTTGCCCCTTTAACTCGTCTGATATCCCTACAACTGCACACTCAGCAATGGCGCTGTGTGCAGCAACCACTTCCTCCATTTCGGCAGTAGACAAACGATGACCTGCTACATTGATAATGTCATCAACACGGCCGGTTATATAGACATAGCCTTCACTGTCGCGATAGCCTCCATCACCTGAAAAATAGTACCCAGGGAACTTTTGTAAATAACCACGTCTAAAGCGCTCATTATCTCCCCATAGTGTAGGCAAACAACCAGGTGGCAAGGGTAGTTTAATCGCTACGTAACCAGGCTCTTCAAAATCAGATGGTGTTCCGTCTTCGCGTAATATATGAAGGTTATAGCCTGCCACTGGGAAGGTCGCTGATCCTTCTTTCACGGGCACTGGCTCAATACCCATTGAGTTGGCAAGCATGGGCCAGCCACTTTCAGTTTGCCACCAATGATCAATAACTGGGCGTTGCAATTGGGCCTCCAGCCAACGCAAAGTAGCTGCATCACAGCGCTCACCGGCTAAAAACTGATATCTTAAACTACTCAAATCATGTTGTTTGATGAATGCGCCTTCTGGATCTTCATTTTTTATGGCGCGTATCGCCGTTGGGGCTGTAAACATCACATTTACCTTGTGTTCTTGTATCACGCGCCAAAAGGTACTTGCATCTGGTGTTTTGATCGGTTTTCCTTCGAAAAGTACCGTTGTTGCACCATGCAGTAATGGCCCATAAACAATATAGCTATGCCCTACCACCCAACCGACATCTGAAGCGGCCCAAAACACTTCACCAGGCGCCAAACCGTAGACCGCTGACAAACTGTACTTCAAAGCAACAGCATGACCGCCATTGTCTCTAATGATGCCTTTAGGTTTACCCGTAGTACCAGATGTATATAAAATATATAGTGAATCTGTGGCCTTCACAGGAACGCAACCTGCTGGCTTTGCAGTGTTTTTTAAGGTTTCAAAATCAATATCAATTGGCTGAACGGTACGCTCTGCTCCCAACTTTCTATCAAATACCACAACGTGTTGGGGGGGGTATTTTGCTCCAGCAATGGCCTTATCAACCATGGGCTTATAAGGCACTATTTTGTTGATTTCAATACCAGAAGTTGCTGTAATTATGGCTTTGGGTTTGGCGTCATCGATGCGAATGGTTAACTCATGTGGCGCAAAACCGCCAAAAACCACAGAATGAATCACCCCCAAACGTGCACAAGCTAGCATAGCCATGGCCGCTTGAGGAATCATAGGCATATAAATAATTACTGTGTCGCCTTTGGCTAGACCTAAAGATTCCAGTCCACCAGCCAATTGCATAACCTCTTGTTGCAGTTGGGCATAAGTGTATTTAACTATTGTGTTGGTAACTGGAGAATCATAAATCAATGCTAGTTGATCTGCTCTACCATTTTCAACATGATAATCAATTGCTAGGTGACAGGTATTTAAAATACCATCAGGAAACCAACGCTGTAAACCTTCTTCATCTGTGGTAAGTGCTATTTGCGGCGGAGTATGCCAATCGATTTGTTTGGCTTGCTCCATCCAAAACGCTTCTGGATGGGCAATACTGTCGTTAAAGTGTTTGGAATACATATAGATACTAAAAAAATATTGCCATCAGGCATGGGTTAATAATCGTTCTACTTCACTGGTTAATTCTCTTGTAGAAAAAGGTTTTGTAAGGTACAAATCAGCTCCCATAGCTATGCCTTTTTCTATATCTGTTTTTTTGCTCTTGGCTGATAAAAAGATAACCTTAGTGGCTTTAAGTGTCTCTTTTTCTTTGATATAAACACAGACTTCATAGCCGTCTACATCCGGCATCATGATATCGAGCAAGACTAGGTCTGGTATTTCGCTGTTGAGTATCTGGATGGCCTCACTCCCATTTCTCGCTATAAATACGTCAAAGCCTTTCTTGCGAAACAGAAAGTCCAGCGACATCAAAATATTGGGTTCATCATCCACGATCAAAATCTTTTTGGAGGGTGTTTTCATATGCTTTTATAAAATGTTGAAGCGAATTAAAAATAGGGATCTCAAAACTAAACCGCGTTCCTTCAGAAACCCGTTTCACATAAATAGACCCCAAGTGATGGGTAATAATATTTTTGCAGATGGCTAACCCCAAACCTGTCCCAGTTGGCTTTAACCGAAGTTGATTTTGTGCTTGGTAAAATTTCTCAAAAATTCTAGTCTCCTGATCAGGACTAATGCCTTGGCCATTATCCAATACATTGACTTTTAACTTGTTATTAATTTGATAAACACTTATTCCAATTTTACCTGATTCAGTATCACAAAATTTAATAGCATTGGAAAGTAAGTTTACCAACACTTGAATAATTCGATCGCGGTCGAGGTATGTCTTTGGCAAATCCTTTGGCATATCCACCTGAAGTTCAATAGATTTTGTTTTGATTAGGTTCTGAGTTGAATCGATAGCTTCTTGCACTAGTTCGGGAAGTTGCTCAAAAGTCAATTGCATTTTTTGATTGCCCGATTCGAATTTCTCCAAATCCAATACATCCGTTATCAATCGCGTGAGGCGCTCGCAATCTTTTACGATGGTACTTAAAAAAAAGTTGCGTTCTTCATCGGTAATATCGTCGGTATCTAACAGTATTTCTGCTTGCGCCCGAATGGACGTCAATGGGGTGCGCAATTCGTGAGTCACCGTATACAAGAAATCATCTTTCAATAATCCCATAGCTTTCATTTGCTCGTTGGCAAGCTGCAAGTCGGACGTCAATTTTTGCAATTGCATGGACTGCGATTTCAGTTGCTTGTTCAATTGCAGTACCTCTTGAGACTCTTGAAGCATGGATACAACCTCCTGCATGGAGAGCACTTCTTCTTGCACAACCGAAGCAATCATGATGCGCGCCGAAGCTGGGCCAATGGCTTCTGTAAGAAGTCGTTCAGCATAAGCAATCACTCGAGAGTCTGCTTGTGGATTGACTTTCCAATCAATTTGATGCATCCTAGCATATCTATCCAATACCTCCTCCGTTCGCTTACCTCCCAAAAACTGAATAAGTAGCGACTTAAGGGAAGGAAAATGAGCAGAAGAAATGTAGCGGTTGGGTTGCTCATTGGTAAATTTAAAAACATCGACAAACAATTCCCCCTGCGTTTTCTCTGATGCTGATGGCGATGAATACAGCGATACCCCGGCAAACAAACCAAAATTTACAAGCAAACTAAAAATTATGGCATTGGAGGTGGGAGTTAACTCTTGAATTTGAGCAATGTTGGTTGGCGTTATCCATAGTGAGTTGCCCAAGTCACTGGCAAAAGCTGGCAATATAAGGGTATAAAACCATATAAATATCCCCCCCAAAATACCTGCCCATGCTCCTTTTGATGTGGCATTCTTCCAGTAAATACCGCCAATTAATGCCGGCGCAAGTTGTGCTACAGCAATAAAAGAAATAATTCCAATACTCAATAAGGTTTCACTAAGAGCTAAGTTGTGATAATATAAATAGGCCAACAGCAAAACCACTCCAATACTAATGCGCTTGGTCCAAACGATGCGCTTGTGCATAGATTTTTCTTTACGCAACTGAATAAGAATAGGCAAAAGAATATTGTTGCTCAGCATATTACCCAAAGCCAAAGTGGATACGATAATCATAGAAGTAGCTGCGGAAAAACCGCCCAAATAAACCCAAACAGCCAAACCGCTTCCACTCTCCAATGAAAGACCTAAAATAGTATAATCAGCAGGCAAAGATTCAGGTAACAACAAACCCGCTAAAGCTACGGGCAGCACAAAAAGATTGATAAGCAGGAGATAAAGCGGAAAAACCCATTGCGCTGTTTTTAAATCTTGTTCATTAGTATTCTCCACCACGGCCATCTGAAATTGACGTGGCAACAGCACCACGGCCAAGCCGGAAATTAGAAGTAACAGAAACCAATCTGTCAATCCTTTACCACTACTTACTGTGATTAAATCATCAAAATTAGGGAGAACCTCTGCTGCTTGCTGAAACAAATCGGCAGGACTGCGATACAAGCTAAAGGAAACAAAAATGCCTACGGCTAAAAAGGCTGTCAATTTGAACAAACTCTCAAAGGCAATTACCGTAACCATACCCTTTTTTGGACGGTTGCCGTGCAAGTAGCGCGCGCCATAGAGAATGGTAAACAGAAATAGAAAAATAGTGGTTAGGAGACCTGGATCACTATACCAGACCACATCTCGGGCAATTTGACCTGTGGTGAGGACCATAAAACTATCCGTTATTGCTTTGATTTGCAATGAAATATACGGAACAATACCCAGTACTAATACAAGGGCGACAAGCGTACCTATCCCCTGTTGCTTACCGTACCTAGCTGCAAGAAAATCAGCAACACTGGTAATGCTATTGTCCTTGGCCAAACGCACCATTTTACGTACGAGTAAGCTCCAAAACGGCATCATCAAAGTTGGCCCAAAGTAAATGGCGAGAAAATCAAGGCCTTCTAGACTAGCTCTACCTACACTGCCGTAAAAAGTCCAAGCGGTGCAATAAACAGCAAGTGAAAGCGCGTACACCAATCCACTGCGTTGTTGTAGCCAGCCTGATCTACCCCATTTTTCAACAGCAAAAGCCACAGCGAAAAGCAGTGCCACATATCCCAAAGAAATAGATATAAGAACAGCGCTACTCATTCTTAGTGGGATTGGAAGTAGCGAATCGATACAAAACAACAATAAATGCCCCCCAGACACCAAAAAAATACCAGTAAGCCAAGGGTACCCCAAAAAGCAAAAAGGGCTTATTGAAGGCTGCGGCCACTGGATACGATAGTAGTACCAGAAGTAACAAGCTCCAAAAAGCCATTTTTATTGCGCGTTGAGAGGTGTTCATTTCGTGTCGGAAGTTACTCAAAATTTCAATTTCATATGCGGTTTATCATCAGAATAAATTTTAGGGCGCCAAATTCTGTTTCCGGCTCCAAGTCCTCGCGCCATCGGCATTTCGGCTAAGGCCTTCGGGGAGCTCACTATCGTTCCGCTCCCTCAGGCCAAGCCTCAATTGCCGCTGTCGCTCCGGGCTTTCCACCTCCACCAGGGCGCACATGTGTGAACGGCTGTCCGCCAGGGATTGTAGCGGATACCCCGCAGCACCGGCTGGCATGGCTCCACCGGAGTGCGCCAGCGACCAACGGAAGCTGAAGCACGCCGTGTGGA
>JAIULY010000005.1 GCA_022565875.1 Schleiferiaceae bacterium
AATAGTTTGCATTGGGGTCTATATTGCTATATCGACACGTAGAGCACTTTATCTGCGACGTGTCATTTTGGCGTCCTTGCAAGGTGATTTCGCTGGTAACAATGCCTGTGGGAATTGCTATAATGCCGTAAAAAATAAATACATAGCCACGCTTATTGTAGCTCAACCATATCCGAAGTATATATTCACAAAGAAAAATACCTGTGAACGTCCATTCTAAAATATAAAATTGCTTTCCATACTGCTGACGCAACTCGGGTATGGAGTCGAAAATAGCTACAGAAACACTGGCAAGAATGAACAGCAACAGCACCAAATCAAATCGTTTGGAAGCCGAATCGTTGTGTTCAAATACAATATCTGCAAGCCGTTGCTTGGTCATCTTGTCCGTTTCGTATTAGCTAGTTGCTTTGTGTTGGCCAAGTATTGTTACCCCTATCAATATCGGCCATATAGCCTAAAGGATCGATATACACCGCCTCAACTTTACCTTTTGCTGTAATGGTAAACGTGTACTCTGGGTGTGTCCAAGGCCAAGGGGTAAGTGCTTTCATGTCTTTATCTTGTTTTGTTCCAAACATCATGGCCAACGGGATGGTGTAGCGGTCTATTTCGCCGTCTTTGTACTGTACATACACATCAACCGGCATGGGCATGTCGCCCAACCGCTGAAGTGTGATGGTGGTTTCTTTCTTCTTGCTCTTCACGTCCTTTATAGCGTAATCGATGTGTTTGGTGCTTTCTACCCAATAATTTTGGTACCAATCGAGTTCTATATCAGAAACTTTTTCGAAAACACGAATCACATCATTGGGGTCGGGGTGTTTGTACTTAAAGTCGTTGAACAATCGACGCATGGCTTTCCAGAATGTTTCTTCGCCTACAATGTAGCGCAGTTGATTGAGGAAAATAGCGCCTGAGGAGTAGCTAGAAATACTGTACGTACGGTTATCTAGGTAATGATCGGCGTGGGTAGTTAACGGTTCTTGTTTGCCCGATTTGGCTAAGAAATCGTAAGTAGCATAGGAGCGCGCGTGTGGGTTGTCGGCATTCTTTCCAAGCATAGCGGCAACCACTTCGCTTTCGATAAATGACGTGAAGCCCTCATCCATCCAAGGGTGTTTGCCCTCGTGTGAGCCAAGTAGCCCATAGAACCAACTGTGAACGGCCTCGTGCACGAACAATCCAAAAAAGCCATCAAACTTACCGTTACCCACCACCAAAGTGGCCATGGGATACTCCATGCCGCCGTCACCACCTTGTATGACGGAGTATTGCTTATAGGGGTACTTTCCCACTAAGTTTTCCATGACCTTAAAAAACCGTGCTGCATAGTCGGGCAAGCGCTCCCAGGCTTCTTTATTGGCATTGTCGGTATAGAAAAAATGCAACATGGGGCCATCTGGCACTTTTAATTGGTAATGGTGGTAGGCTGTATCGGCCGCCCACATAAAATCGTGCACTTTTGGCGCTACAAAATGCCAAGTAATCTTATCGCCTTTTGGCGCAATCACCTCACCCGTTTGATAGCCATGCCCCACCTCATTTGGATTTTGCACATAACCTGTTCCGGCTACAACATAATTCTTATCGATAGTGATTTTTACATCGAAATCGCCCCAGACACCGTAAAATTCTCTTCCGATATAAATATCTGGATGCCAACCATCTTTATCATACTCGGCCAACTTGGGATACCATTGCGCCATACTGTAGCGAATGCCTTCTGAGTTGTCTCTACCCGAGCGCCGAATTTGAACAGGCACTTGGGCTTCGTGTTCCATTTCGAAAACAGCTTTTTGCCCTGGCAGTATGGGGTCTGTGAGGGTTACTTTTAGAATGGTCTGGTGTACCTCAAAAGATTGAGGTTTTCCATTCATCAATAAGCTGTTTATGCGTTGGTAACCGATTTCATCGGGCTGAAGTCGAGAAATGCGTCCACCGACACGACGATCGGGGTCAGCAATGGTGCGCGAGCGGACATCCATCATACTCCCGGGCTGAAACGCATTGAAGTACAAATGGTAATAGACCTTGTTTAGCGTATCGGGACTGTTGTTGGTGTACGTAAGCACTTGCTTGCCCTTGTATTGATTCTTGACGACATCCATGTCGATGTCCATTTGATAGCTGACGTGCTGTTGCCAATTTGCCTGTTGCGCGGTTAGATTAAAAACCAAGGCGCAAGCCACCAATAAAGAAACGGAGAATTTAGTAAACATGTTTGTGGGTTAGAATAGCATTAAAGAATATCTTCTAGTCGTGATTTTTTATCTAAGCGAGGACCTCTTTCCGTTTGGATGATTGTACCGAGTTCACAAACCGGATCGTGTTCGAAGAACAAAAACCAACTTTCAGCAGCCGCTTTTTGCAAGAGCACTTCCTTTTCTTGCATGGTTAAAAGCGGACGCGTGTCATACCCCATAACCCACGGTAAAGGTATGTGACCACTACTAGGTATTAGGTCGCCCATAAACGCTATGGTTTGCCCTTTGTAGCTGATGATAGGAAGCATTTGCGCATCTGTATGTCCATCTACGACATATAGATCAAAACCCAGGGAAGAAGTAGTAAAGGCTGATGACTGGGGGACATCGACGAAGTTGAGTTGACCACTTTCGTAAATGGGCAAAATATTTTCTTTGAGGAAGGATGCTTTTTCACGTGGATTGGGTTGCGTAGCCCATTGCCAATGCCTTTGATTGCTCCAAAATTTGGCATTTTTAAAGGCGGGTACATACAGATCCCCCGACTTTACAATAGCACCACCACAATGGTCGAAGTGCAAATGGGTTAAAAAAACATCGGTAATATCATTGCGATGAAAACCGTGTTGGGCTAAACCTGCATCTAGTGTATCTGTACCATGGAGAAAGTAGTAACCAAAAAACTTTTCACTTTGCTTATCACCCATGCCGCAATCCACTAGAATAAGGCGGTCACCGTCCTCTATCAACAAGCTTCGCATGGCCCAAGAGCACATGTTGTTCTCGTCTGGCGGATTAGACGTTTTCCAAAGACTTTTGGGTACTACGCCAAACATAGCGCCTCCATCTAGTTTGAAATGACCGTTGTTTATTGCGTATAATTTCATCCGTATTGTATTAATGTTTGGTGCGAAGATACTAAAACCCCAAACATGAAAACGAACATTGGAGCCATAAAAAAACCGCTCGATTGAGCGGTTTTGTAGTGAATGTTATCGTTAGTGACCTGTGGCCTTTTCACCAGGCTGTAAGGGCACCGTTTGTGGAACAAAGTCCTCTTCAGCACCAGGCTTGCTATAGTCGTAAGCCCATCTGTGAACAGTAGGCAATTCGCCGGGCCAGTTGCCGTGGATATGCTCTACTGGAGTTGTCCATTCCAAGGTGTTGGAACGCCATGGATTTTGCTCAGCTTTCTTGCCTCTATACATGCTGTAGAAGAAGTTGAACAAGAAAATAACTTGGGCGATCCCCCCTGCTATGGCAAAGAAAGAAATCAATACGTTAATGTCCACAAGGTTGTCAAACATAGGGAATGCCGTGTTGGCGTAATACCGTCTTGGAAGACCGGCTAGTCCTAAGAAGTGCATCGGGAAGAACACACCATAGGAGCACACAAAGGTGATCCAGAAGTGAACATAGCCCAAGGGTTTGTTCATCATGCGTCCAAACATTTTAGGGAACCAATGATATACCCCTGCAAACAATCCAAAGATAGCGGATAGCCCCATTACAATATGGAAGTGAGCCACAACAAAATAGGTATCGTGAACATTGATATCCAAAGCAGAGTCACCTAAGACAATACCTGTAAGACCACCTGTAATGAATGTAGACACCAATGCGATGGAGAACAACATACCTGTTGTCAATTGCAAGTTACCCTTCCACAATGTAGTGATGTAGTTAAAGGCTTTTACCGCAGATGGAATAGCAATTAACAGCGTAGTAAAGGTAAATACACTACCTAGAAACGGATTCATTCCCGTTACAAACATATGGTGACCCCATACGATGAAAGAAAGGAATGCGATGGCTAGAATAGAGCCTACCATGGCACGGTAACCGAAGATGGGCTTGCGGGCGTTGGTAGAAATCACCTCTGAAGTAATACCAAGTGCAGGAAGCAAAATAATGTACACCTCAGGGTGTCCCAAGAACCAGAATAAATGCTGAAACAAAACAGGGCTACCACCGGCATGTTCTAAAACCTGACCACCGATAAATATATCAGATAAGTAGAAACTAGTCCCCATGCTGCGATCGAACAACAGCAACAAAGAGGCGCTCAACAATACAGGGAAAGAAAGCACACCAAGAATAGCCGTTACAAAGAACGCCCAAATGGTCAGAGGCAAGCGCGTCATACTCATGCCTTTTGTTCTAAGGTTAAGAACCGTAACAATGTAGTTAAGTGATCCAATTAAAGAACCCGCGATAAAGAAGGTCATGGAAATCAACCACAGGGTCATACCAAGACCAGAGCCGGGCATAGCTTGAGGTAGCGCAGAAAGCGGTGGATACACAGTCCAACCGGCCGCTGCTGGGCCAGCTTC
Organism: Schleiferiaceae bacterium; assembly: GCA_022565875.1. GTDB lineage: Bacteria > Bacteroidota > Bacteroidia > Flavobacteriales > Schleiferiaceae > JAIULY01. The sequence continues at coordinate 4,541 of JAIULY010000005.1, forward strand.
CACAAAAAGGGAAACAACCATGATAACACTAGAGATGAAGAACAGCCAATAGGAGACCATGTTCAAAAAGCCAGATGCCATGTCACGAGCGCCAATTTGTAGTGGAATCAATAGATTCGAGAAAGTACCACTCAAACCCGCTGTTAAAACGAAAAACACCATGATTGTACCGTGAATGGTCACCAAAGCGAGATAGATATTCGGATCCATCACACCATCAGGCGCCCATTTGCCAAGTAATGTTTCTAAGATAGGGAAAGATTGTTCGGGCCAAGCCAATTGAAGACGGAAAAGCAAGGACATTACCATACCGATAAGTCCCATAAAAATACCCGTAATCAAGAACTGCTTACCAATCATTTTATGATCGGTAGAGAATATGTACTTGGTGATGAAAGTTTCTTTGTGATGATGGTCGTGCGCATCGTGATTGTCGTGAGCGGTAGTACCATCTAAGTGTTCTGCAACTTGAGCCATTTCTACAAAAGTTTTTAAAAGTTAAATTGCTTCCGCAAATGTTGTTTGTTTTTTCAACCAGTCATTATATTCACTCTCCTCAACAACAACAATTTTCATTTGCATGTTGTAGTGTGCTGATCCACAGATTTTGTTACATAACAAGACATAATCAAACTCATACATGTCTTCCTCGCCGGCTTCCATGCGAAGCTTGTTGATGTTATCCACACGCTTCATTACCCCTTTGTCTTGACGCATTTCTGAGGTGGTAACCGTAGGTGTAAATGCAAATTGTGTGGTAGTACCAGGTACACAATTCATTTGCAATCTAAAGTGTGGCATGTATGCAGAGTGGATGACATCTTGAGAGCGGAAGCGGAAAACCACAGGTTTGTTCACCGGGAGGTACAATTCCGAAACAACTCTATCGTCAAGTGCATTGATATCATCAGGGTCAACGCCCATGATATTGGCACCTTTGATGTATCTAACATTGGCATACCCCAATTTGTTGTCTTCACCAGCTAAACGTGCATTCCAACCAAATTGTTTGCTATATACCTCTACATAGATAGGTTCTTCATCAAACTCATTAGAGAAAATGTCTATCCATGTGGTAAGACCATAAAGAATGATACCTGCCAAAACAACTGCTGGAATAGTCGTCCAAATAAGCTCAAGCTTATTGTTGTGCTCGATGTATTCAGCCTTTTGATTTTTGGTAACTCCTCTGTACTTATAAGCGAAGTAGAACAACAAAGGCTGTGTTATCATGAATACTGCGATGATAACAATCATAGTCAACGCCATGAGGTTATCGGTTTTTACGCCGTGTTCGCTACCCGCTTTGGGCAACATGATATCCCACCATGCGATGGTACCCCAAATAAAGCCACCCATCATAAGAACGAGGAAGAGGAGCATCAACTTCCCGTTATAATCGTTTGCCTTAAGTTGGTTCTCGCGTTCATCGTCTTTACGTACTTCTGACGAAAGTTCAAATACTCTAACAATTTGCACTATGGCAAGAATTGCTAGAACAACAACCACAACTGTTAATAATCCAATCATTACTGACGATTTACAATTTTAAAATTATTGGTGGAAATACTTGCTCTCCTGTAAAACTGGGTGATTCTTTTGAATCAAAGGAGCCTTAGAAAGGTTGGTAAATATCACATAGATAGCAAAGCCAAGGAAGAAGAAGAAACCACCAACTTCAGCCCAACCCAATCCAAAATGAGGACCTACTGTACCGGGCATGATCATTACAAATGAATCAATCCAGTGACCAACAAGTACAATAATAGCAGCCATTGCAACTAAGCCCATATTCCGCTTCGATTCTCTTGGTAATATTAACAAGAAGGGCACTAAGAAGTTTAAGACGATTGCTGTAATTGTAGCGGCTTTGTACTCGTCAAATCGCTGCATGTAATAGGTTACTTCTTCAGGTATGTTTGAGTACCAAATCAACATGTATTGAGAGAACCATAGATAGGTCCAGAAGATGCTGAAGGCAAATGTAAACTTACCTAAATCGTGCAAGTGATTTTCATTTACTTCTTCTAAATAGCCTTTAGATTTCAGATAAACAGTAATCAACGCCATTGAGGCCAACGCAGAAACGAAGATGCCGGCGAAAGTATACCATCCAAACAAGGTACTAAACCAGTGTGTATCGATAGACATAATCCAATCCCACGCAGCCATAGAGCTAGTTACCGCAAAAAACACAGTGAATATTGCACCGATGCGAATTTGCTTTTTGTAAATTGAAAGGTCAGCAGCGTTATCTTCCAATAAACTATTCTTGCGAATCAATTTGATAGCCCAAACCCATCCTGCGACATACACAAGAGAGCGGAAGACAAAGAAACCAAAATTCAAGTAGGCTTGTTTGCCAGCTATAATAGCATCATAATTATCAGAACCCTTGTCCATGATGCCGGGTTCCATCCAATGCCACAAGTGGTGCATGTGCATACCACCAGCAATCATAACTAAAATAATAACAATGGCAGGAAAAACCAACCACAGCCCCATAGCTTCCATTATTCTATTCAGCACTACAGACCATCCCACGTTTGCAACATACTGTATGGCCAAAAAGAATAGCGCACCAAGACCAATAGCCAAGAAGAAGAAGGCATTGTGGAAAAGTGCAGCCCACGGACGGTTTTGCATTTGATGCAACATGTGTTCAGCATGGCCATCACCACCGCCTAAACCTTCAGTGAATTGCATGTCACCTACGTAAGCATGACCATCAGCGTGGTGAGCAATATCCTCGACAGAAGAAGGAGCCGAGGTGAATCCGATTACTAAAGCAATGATTCCAACGGCCATTAAGACCATCGAAAAGAGCTTTTCTTTGCTAGTGAATTCAAACATTGTTTTTCGTGTTTCTCTTTATCAAATAATTATTCTGCAGCGGCTGAACCGTCTAGATCTTTTCTGAGCTTCAATACATAGTTGGTCACCTTCCAACGCTCTTCTTGCGTCATTTGGCTAGCATGACTTCCCATGATACCTTTACCGTAGTGAATCACATGGTAGATAGTTCCCTCGTTAATATCAGGGCGAGCAGCAGAAGCGTAACTCGGCACACCGAGAATCTTTTCGTTTTTGACTAAGATTCCTTGTCCATCACCTTTTTCACCATGGCAATGCGTACAAAAGATGTTATACAACTCTTTAGATTCCGCCATCACCTTCTCTTTCTTTTCTTCTGAAAGACCATCGAGATGAAACTGGGCAGGGATTTTTAACGCTGCTTGTGCGGCGTCATATCCTTCGGGGCTGTCCTCAAAAGCATACAAATCATGCCCTCTTGGGATGGAACCCTGAACAGGTTTTAAAGCACCACCATCAGGTTGATACGCTTCAATAGCAGGACCCCGATACATATCTGGCATGTATTCAAACCCTGGAGTTGATTTATCAAAATTACAGCTAGTCGACGCAACAACGGCGGCAGCGAAAATAACAACAGGTATTTTATGCATTCTCAATTTCATGATCGTATGACTTTGATTCAGATTGACTAATTTCAATGGCCCCAGTTTCTTTTAACAAATTCGACAAGGTTTCGTGATCTCCGTCGTATTCAACTTCCATCAAAAACTTATCGTCTGTTACTCTAGGGTCATCGTTCATTGCTTTTCTTCCAGGATAAAGCCCGTTAATGGCAAAGTACGTCCACACCATAAGGTGAGCTGCAAAGAAAACGGTTAATTCGAACATTACCGGAACAAAGGCCGGCATGTTCATCCACCAGGTAAAACTCGGTTTACCACCGATGTTTTGTGGCCAGTCTTCAATCATCATGTACCATGTCATTAGGATAGCTGTAGCTAAACCTAAAGCGCCATAGAAGAAAGCTGCAATGGCTATGTTAGAGGGCTTTAAACCCATAGCCTTGTCCAATCCGTGAACGGGAAAAGGGCAAAATACTTCTTGTACGTAATAACCTTTCGAACGAACGCTTTTTACTGCGTCTAATAGTACATCGTCGTCGTCGTACAATGCACGCATCACGGGTTTAGTCTCAGTGGTGGCCATGTCCTTTTTCTCTTAGTTTTTTATAATTTTCACCTGAACTCTTCAAAATGGTTTTCAATTCTGCTTGTGCAATCACCGGGAAAGAACGTGCGTACAACAAGAACAACACAAAGAAGAAACCGATTGTACCAATGAAGATACCTATATCAACAAATGTTGGGCTAAACATACTCCAGCTAGAAGGCAAGTAATCTCTGTGAAGTGATGTTACAATAATCACAAATCTTTCAAACCACATTCCGATGTTCACCACAATGGAAATAATGAAGGTAAACACCAGGTTCGTTCTCAGTTTCTTAAACCACATAAATTGTGGTGAGAACACGTTACACGTCATCATCGACCAGTAGGCCCACCAATAAGGACCTGTGGCTCGATTGAGGAAAGCGTACTGTTCGTACTCAACACCACTATACCAAGCGATAAATAATTCAGTGATATAAGCGATACCTACAATACTACCCGTAATCATGATAATGATATTCATCATTTCAATGTGTTGGATGGTAATATAATCTTCCATCTTAAACATTTTTCTCATGATAATAAGTAGGGTCTGTACCATCGCAAAACCAGAGAAAATCGCTCCCGCAACGAAGTACGGTGGGAATATGGTCGTGTGCCAACCAGGGATTACCGACGTGGCAAAGTCCATAGATACGATGGTGTGTACAGAAAGTACCAAAGGTGTTGCTAAACCGGCAAGTATCAAAGATACCTCTTCGAAGCGCTGCCAGTGTTTGGCTTTACCCCCCCATCCGAAAGACAGAATAGAGTAAATGTGCTTCACAACAGGTTTAACAGCTCTATCGCGAAGCATGGCAAAATCAGGAATAAGCCCAACATACCAGAACACAACAGAAACACTGAAGTACGTTGAGATCGCAAAAACGTCCCAAAGAAGCGGGCTATTGAAGTTTACCCAAAGTGAACCGAAAGTATTTGGAATTGGGAATACGAAATACGCCAACCAAATTCTACCCATGTGAATACCTGGGAAAAGTGCTGCTTGAATAACTGCAAAAATGGTCATAGCCTCCGCGGAGCGGTTGATAGACATTCTCCATTTTTGACGGAACAACAAGAGCACCGCTGAAATAAGCGTACCAGCGTGACCGATACCAACCCACCATACGAAGTTGGTGATATCCCAGGCCCAGCCAACAGTTTTGTTCAAACCCCAAGTACCAATTCCTACTCCAATGGTGTATAAAATACAGCCTACGCCCCAAAGGAACATAACTAGAGAAATAGAGATGGCAATCCACCATGACTTGGGTGCAGTAGTCTCAATGGGCTTGGCTACATCAACGGTAATGTCGTGATAAGACTTATCACCAAGAATAAGCGGCTCTCTAACGGGTGATTCGTAATGCATTTGATTATCTTTAATAATTAAATTAAGCTTTGTTTCTGACCTTAGTTTGATAGAAGATAGAAGGCTCTGTTCCTACGTCTTCAAGAAGGTGATACATGCGCGTATCTTTCTTCAATTCGGCAACTCGACTCGCTGAGTCGTTGATATCGCCAAATACAAGAGCGCCGGAATCACAGGCTTGTGCACAAGCTGTGGTAAACTCACCATCTCTCACCTTACGGCCATCCTTTTTAGCTTCTAATTTGGCATACTGAATTCTCTGGATACAAAGGCTACACTTCTCCATAACCCCACGAGCACGAACCGTAACATCTGGGTTCAACACCATGCGTCCTAAATCATCCTGAGCTGGATTCACAGCTGTAAAATCACTGTTGTTTTCGTAGCTGAACCAGTTAAAGCGTCTCACTTTATAAGGACAGTTATTAGCACAGTAACGCGTACCAATACATCTGTTGTAAGCCATGTGATTTAATCCCTCAGCAGAATGCACTGTTGCAGCAACCGGACAAACGGTTTCACAAGGGGCATTGTTACAATGCTGACACATTACAGGCTGGAAGACTACTTCTGGATTGTCAGAGGCAATCTCCATTTTCAAGAACTTGGTCGTAGCTCTGATGCCTTCTTCTTCCGCTACTTCTTCTGTCATATCAGAAGAATAATAACGGTCGATGCGCAACCAGTGCATATCTCTGTGGCGACGCATTTCATCTTTTCCAACAACAGGAACGTTGTTCTCTGCATTACAAGCAATCACACAAGCTCCACATCCGATACAACTATTCAAGTCGATGGACATATTCCACATGTGACCGGTTTGGTGATCATGTGCCTGCCACAACGTAGTTTCACTTGCAGTAAGTTGTCCTTTATGCGTTTCAAATTTGGTCTTAACATTCCAAGATTCGTGAGAATCATTTAAGAATGCCTCCAAGGTTGTTTCGTTAACTATCTTTCTACCCATCATGGTATGCGCCAACTGTATGCAAGCAAACTCATGTTTACCCGATGCTTTGGCGATGGAAACACCGGTAGCCCAATGTTGCAACCCATTCATGATAGTAGCAGCGTTCACCCCTACTTCATTACCTGCCTTACCTGCGGCAGTGCGACCATAACCAATGGCAAGCGCAACCGTATCAGGCGCTAAACCTGGTTGAACAAAAACAGGAACGTTCTCTAGTTGGTTTTCACCCACAGTAACGGTCACATAATCGCCATTAACAGCGCCATTTGACTCTGTGTAATTTCTAACCCCTAATTCCTCCGCTTTGCTTGGTGACACCATCAAGTAGTTATCCCAAGAAACACGAGAAATTGGATCGGGCATTTCCAGCAACCAAGGGTTGTTGGCGTAAGTACCGTTTCCAAGGGCTGTGGAACGATAGAATACGATTTCAGTTCCTGAAGATACAGCCGCAGATGCAGCTTTAGCGTATCCGGAATAATCAACGTCGGCTAGTGCAGCAGCGGCAGCTACTTCTTTACTTACAACACCGTCGTGCAATGCTGTATTGAAAGGTGCGTCTAGGTTCAATTCGCTGTAGGTTTCTTTTACAGCGTCGTATAATTTTTTATCTTCTCCCAACCAAGCAAGTAAGACTTCTTCAAACTGCATGGTGTTGAACAGCTTTCCAATAGTTGGTTGGCTGAGGCCAACGGTATTAGAGGTTGGGTGTAAAATATTCCAACTTTCTAAGAAGTGTGTCAACGGAAGAGCGTAGTTGGCAACGGCAGCAGTTTCATCCAAACGATCGGTTAGTGTAATAACCGCATCAGCTTTGTCGAGATTCGCAGTGAACCCTAAGGACTTTGGTAGGGCATGAACAGCATTCACATCTACAAAAACAACAGCGCCTACTTTACCCGAAGCAAGGGATTTGGTGGCGTTGCTCAATTTGGCATCGTTTTCTGCATGCAACAACAAAAGATTAGCTACATCAAGTGTTTTTCCAACATTACCCAATAGTTGGTTAATGCCGAATGCAAACGCTTCAGAGGCTTCGTCATTACCACCTGCAAGCACTAGAGATGTTCCGGCAGCAGCTTTTAATTCTTTGGCTACAGCATCTAGTTGACTAGCGGTAGATTCATTCACATTAGGCTTGCTAACAGCACCTCCTAATTTAGAATATAAATAAGCTAATGCAACGGCTTGCTCAGAGGCGCGCAATTTATATCTGTTGTCAGCGGCAGCACCTGAAATCGAGAGCATGGATTCAAATTGCACGTGGCGCAACATGCTTTTTCCCGGCTTGCGTTTGGCGGCATAAGTACTGCTCACCGACTGCCCGGTGTACTCACCTAAGAAATCTGCATTAAAAGATACGATGAGCGAAGCATTATCTAAATTCATTGTAGGTAACGCGCGCTTTCCGATAGCTTTTTCATAGAAATCGAGTTTCCCTGAGAAGCTTGTACCGTCAAAAATGATATGGTGCAAATTGCTGTACTGCATCGCCATTTGGCCGACTAACTTATTAGCTAGTGGAGAAATGATGTTTTGGGTTACAAAGAGCACTTGCTTACCGCTGTTGTTCGCTTTTTCAATGGCGGCTTTAGTGGCTTTAATTACCTCAGGCCAGCTAGAAATATCGCCACCTGCCATGGGCTCTTGGAGTCTATTGGCATCGTAAAGCGAAAGGATGGAACCTTGAATACGTGCAGAAGTACCGCCGTTAAAGGCTACGTCTTTGTTGGGTTCAATTTTAATGGGGCGTCCTTCTCTGGTTTTCACCAAAACAGAAGCGAAATCACCACCCTGAAAAATAGAAGTAGCGTAGTAATTTGGAACACCTGGAATGATTTCCTCAGGCTTTACCACATATGGAATTGACTCGACTACGGGAGCCTCACAAGCTGCGAGCGTGGCAGCAGCAGTAGAGAAGCCTAAGAATTTGAGAAAGTCTCTTCTCGATGTTGATGAACTCTCTAATTTCTTTTCATCACCATAAAAATCGGTGGAAGGTAGAGGCTCTGCAAATTCGTTTTCTGCTAGTGATTTGGAAATGGGGGAATCGATTAGATCATCAAAACCCTTCCAATATTTCTTGCTATTCGCCATTTTATCTTAGGGAGTTTATTTTAATAATGACATTTACCGCATTCTAAACCACCAATCTTTTCGACAGTGATTTTTTCTCCGGGATATTTCTTGGCTAATTTGGCATGCATGTCCTCGTAGTAGCCATTAGTTTCAACTTGAACTTCTGTTTCGCGGTGACAGTTGATACACCATCCCATAGTAAGCGGAGAGTATTGATATACTTCTTCCATTTCTTCGATAGGACCATGGCAAGTTTGACACTCGATACCGCCTGCGTTGACGTGTTGAGCGTGGTTGAAATATGCCAAATCAGGCAGGTTGTGAATACGCACCCATTTGATAGGCATTTCTTCATGACCTTCGATGTATGCATTTTCTGCGGGATCCCAGCCGATAGCGGCATAGATTTTTGCAATTTCAGGAGAGCTTTCGCCACCGTATTTAGGATTTCCAGAAGCGTCAGTAATTTCAGAGCCGTCGATATACATGTGACAGTTCATACAAACGTTGGCTGATGGGATACCGGAATGCTTGCTGTGTCTGGCTGAGCTGTGGCAATAGTTACAGTCGATACCATTTTCTCCAGCGTGTAATGCGTGAGAGAAAGCGATGGGTTGCTCGGGTTGGTAATTCTGCTCCATGCCAACACCCATCAACGTCCAATACAATTGATGCAAGAACAACACACCAATAATGATAGTTGCTAAAGTTACGAAAGCGCTATTTTTAGCCAAACCTCTTGAAAATCCAGATAATTCTGAGGCAACAGATTCAGGGTCTTCTCCTTTCACTATGCGAAGAGTGTTTTTAACCTTGGCTAACAACATGATGAGTAACACGAAGAACACGCCAAGACCTATTAAAACAGGCAGTTTAGCTGGACCTGAACCGCCGCCATCAACTGGAGCTAGTGTTACGCCATCACCTCCTGCAACAACCTCCTTAGGCTTTCCACCATCTATGGTGTAAGCAAGAATATCAAGGATGTCTTGGTCAGAAAATTGTGGATAGTTGGGCATCGCAGAGCGATTGTATTCCTCCCAAATGGCAATGGCATCGCGGTCACCACTCTCACGGAGCTCTTGGTTGTTGCGTATCCATTTAATCAACCACTCAACAGTTCTGCGCTCAGTGACATCACCGAGAGCAGGTCCTACTGCTTTTCTATCTAGCTTGTGACAAGCTGCACAATTGGCATTCCACAGGCTTTTACCATTCGCAACATCTCCTTCAATTTCGGCAGAGGCCGAGAAAAAAGAAAGGAAAAGAAACAAAACCAAGGCTACATTTGCGTAAAACCTTGTCTTTAAAGTTAATCGAAACCGCGTTCTCATAAATGTGTTTGAAATAATCGTTTCTTAGATTGTCGGGCAAATTTATAACATAAAGCCACTTTTAGTAAGGCAGGATAAATGTTTTAAACAATTTAAACTCATTCTAAATAATGATGACTGGCGGCTTTATTGTTTATCTCAAAACCACAACTTTTAACATTTAATAACAAATTCACACTGTTTACTTTACGTTGAACAATGCTATTTGGCGAAGCCATGAGGTGTGAAAATCTGCAAATAACAAAAAAAGTATGTTGTCAATACTTTTGGTAAAGTGGCGGTAATGGAAAACCCTTTTAGAGTACTTTTGCTGCTGATATAAGATAGAATAAATCGAATATTGGAATTTCAACACGAATCTATGAAAAAGCAATTCACGCTGTCCCTAGCCACCCTAGCAACTGCCCTTTGTATGGCTCAAGAAACTTCTCGAGTACTGTCCAATGACACCAATAACACAGCAGGACATTTAGCCCTTGACGAGCCAGCAGCGGTCAACCAACTGGTAAGCGATTTTTTGCAGGAAAACGCTAATGCAAAAACCCTGAAAGGATATCGTGTTCAATTATTCAATGGATCTAAAGCAGAGGCTCAAAAGGTACGTATTGCGTTTTTAAAGGCATACCCAGATATTGATATTGTTATGACGTATCAAACCCCTGAATATAAAATTCAAGCAGGTAATTTCCGGACTCGCATTGAAGCCGAACAATTATTAAATGAATTGCGCAGCACCTTTAAAGGTAGTTTTGTTGTAAAATCCACCATCGACTTTCCTCCATTGCAAGAACTGAGCACTGAGTGATCTAAACTCCCTCATTTTGAAAAATAAAAATGGCCCCATGATGGGGCCATTTTTATTTTAGATCTCCTCCGAAATATCATTTCTTCTCGGAGATTTCTTTTGAAGACATTCGTGGTATTAAAGTGTCTTTTTAACTTCGACTTCTTTGAAGCCTTCGATAATATCACCCACTTTAACGTCGTTGAAGTTTTTGATATTCAGACCACATTCATAGCCTTTATTGACTTCCTTCACGTCATCTTTGAAACGTTTCAACGAGCCGAGCTCACCGGTGTAAACCACTACCCCATCTCTAATGATTCGGATTCGTGTATTACGAGTAATGGTACCATCGAGAACCATACAGCCTGCAATAGTTCCGACTTTCGAGATTTTGAAGGTCTCTCTAATTTCGACGTTACACGTTATCTCTTCTTTGATTTCTGGAGACAACATACCCTCCATAGCATCTTTGATTTCATTTATGGCATCATAAATAATGCTATACAGTCGGATCTCAACGTTTTCTTTCTCCGCTAATTTTCTTGAGTTGCTAGATGGGCGAACTTGGAAACCAACGATGATGGCGTTAGATGCAGCGGCTAAAAGGATGTCGCTTTCACTAATTTGACCAACAGCTTTGTGTACCACATTCACTTGGATTTCATCCGTAGACAAACGCTGTAAGGAATCCGATAGCGCTTCAACAGAACCATCCACATCCCCTTTGATAATCAAATTCAACTCTTGGAAATCACCTAGTGCCAAACGACGACCGATTTCTTCAAGTGTTAGATTTTTCTGGGTACGAACACTTTGTTCGCGCTGCAATTGCATCCGTTTCGCGGCTATGCCTTTGGCTTCTTTTTCATCAGTCATCACCAAGAAGTTATCACCAGCTTGGGGTGCGCCATCAAGACCGAGCATACTGACGGGTTTAGATGGGCCAGCTTCTTCAACGCGATTTCCACGTTCATCAAGCATGGCTTTCACTTTACCGCTATATTGGCCTGCCAACACATAATCACCAACTTTCAATGTACCTGTTTGCACCAAAATGGTAGCTAGGTAACCGCGACCTTTATCCAAAGAGGCTTCGATAACAGTTCCACTAGCGCGTCGATTTGGATTCGCTTTCAGTTCGAGTACCTCTGCTTCTAAAAGCACTTTTTCAAGCAATTCATTCACATTGGTACCGTGCTTGGCGCTAATTTCCATAGAGGAAATAGGACCTCCCCAAGAATCAACAAGCAAATTCATTCCAGCCAATTTTTCCTTTACTTTCTCAGGATTGGCATTCGGTTTATCTATTTTATTTATCGCAAATACGATGGGTACGTTCGCAGCTTGAGCATGTGAAATCGCTTCTTTTGTTTGCGGCATCACATCATCATCAGCAGCAACCACAATAATTGCAACATCGGTTACTTGTGCACCACGAGCCCGCATAGCTGTAAAGGCCTCGTGACCAGGCGTATCCAAGAATGTAATTTGTTGGTCGCCCACAGCCACGGAATACGCCCCGATATGTTGGGTAATTCCACCTGCTTCACCAGCGATAACATTTGCTTTTCTTATGTAATCTAGTAGCGAGGTTTTACCGTGGTCAACGTGACCCATAACAGTAACGATAGGTGACCTTGGCAACAAGTCTTCTGCAATATCCTCTTCAATCTGAACACTTTCTGTTACATCAGCATCGACAAAGTCCACTTCGAAACCAAATTCTTCAGCAACCAATGTTAAAATCTCTGCGTCCAATCGCTGATTCATGGTCACCATAATTCCGAGAGACATCAATGTACCAATTACTTTATTGGTAGGTACGTCCATCATGGTGGCCAATTCTGAAACGGTAACAAATTCCGTTGCTTTTAGGATTTTGTTTTCGCTTTCGCGTTGCATTTCGTTGATAGCTTCCTTTTCACGGCGCTCGTCTCTTCTTGCTTTACGAATTTTAGAACCTTTCGATTTCTTGCTACCCGTCAACTTTTCAAGGGTCTCCTTGATTTGTTTTTGGATATCTTCGTCTGTCAGTTCTGCTTTTGGACCGGGTTTTCTATTGTTTGCCTTGTTGATAGGTTTAATAGGTCGATTATTCCCTGTACCCGTTTTGCCTTTAGCTCCGGGTGCACCAGGTGCTCCTGGCGCGGGACGTGCGGCTCCCGGCGTTTGTGCACCTTGATTTGGCGCTCCAGGTTGGCCTTCGTTAGGAATACGCTTGCGTTTGCGCTTGTTCTTGTTCGCGTCTTTATTGGCTGGGCCAGCAGAGGACGCGACTTTTTTCTTTTTCGGTTTGTTGAACTGTGACAAATCGATTTTTGCGCCAGTAAACTTAGGCCCTTCTAATTTTTGATATGTCGTTTTAATGACATTAGAATCGCTAGGCGTCTCTGCACTTGGAGCGGGAGCAGCATCGGTTGGTGCCGGTGTGGCTACCAACTTATCTTTTGCTTCAGCTGCCTTTGGCGTTGTTGGTGCCTTAGGTGCTTCTGGCGTTGCCCGTTTATTTTGATTTGGGTGATGCTTTGCGTCGGCGTTCTCCACCTTTTTGGGAGATACAGCTTCGGTTTTCGGCACTACAGGAGCAGGTTTTGGAGCCTCTTCTTTGTGAGCCGCTACAGGTGCGCTGTCAGTGGGTGCAACCGTTTCTTTTTTAGCTTCAACAACTTTTTCAACTTCTTTAGCCGCTGCTTCTTTTGAAGGTTCAGGGGCGACATGAGCTTCTTGTTTTGGAGGATCTATTGGTGCAACTGGTGCAACCTTTTCGTCGGCCTTTCTTTCAGGCTGTTGTTGTTCAACTTTTGCTTCTGGCTCCGCTTGTTTTGGAGCTGCTTCAACTGTAGGCACTTTTTCAGGAACAGGTGCCGGCTTTTCTTCTTCTGCAGCAGGTTTTTCCGTTGCAGTTTTTACAACCTCAGGTTGTATCTCAGGTGTTGGCGGGGCGACTGGCTCTGGAGTTGGTTTTTTATCCAAATCCATTTTGTCGACCACTTTAAGACCCGATATAGAAGCTTTCGCTCGGATGACCTCAGATTTCTCTTTTTTGGGAGCTTCTTCTTTCGCACCCTTCATTTCTTCCTTTTCCTGCTTTTTCTGCAGGCTTACCATCTCAGACTTCTCCTTTTTGGACATATCCAACTGAAAATTACTGAGGAGCAAGTCATGCTGCTCATCAGAAATTTTGGTATTAGGGTTCCTGCCCACTTCGTGACCTTTGCCTTGGAGAAACTCCACTGCCCGGTCGACGCCGATGTTGAGCTGTTTACAAACTTTACTTAACCGATAATTACTCATAAAAAAACTTCAGTTGGTATTCTAGATTCCTGGGGAGACGTTTAAAAAAAACTTATTCTTCGTCAAATTCTGACATAAGTATTCTTCTTACATCTTCAATGGTTTCTTGTTCGAGGTCTGTTCTATTGACCAAATCCTCGACACTCATATCCAAAATACTTTTTGCGGTATCGCAGCCAATATTTTGGAATTCTTTTATAATCCAAGGTTCGATTTCATCTGAGAATTCTGCTAATTCTACATCTTCATCTTCTACCTCTACGTCTCTGTACACATCGATTTCATATCCGGTCAATTGGCCGGCTAATCGAATATTGTGGCCGCCTTTACCGATGGCAAGCGACACTTGATCTGGCTTCAAGTACACCTCTGCACGTCCATCGTCCTCGTTGATGGTGATAGACGAAATTTTGGCAGGGCTCAAAGCTCTTGTGATATATAAACTTTGATTGTTTGTGAAATTAATCACATCAATATTTTCATTTTTCAGCTCGCGAACGATTCCGTGGATACGGCTTCCTTTCATACCGACACAAGCACCCACTGGATCGATGCGATCGTCATAGGACTCAACGGCTACTTTGGCTTTTTCGCCAGGTACACGTACCACTTTTTTCACGGTGATTAAGCCGTCAAAAACTTCTGGTATTTCCTGTTCAAAGAGTTTCTCTAAGAATTTGGGCTCGGTGCGCGATAAAAAAACCAAAGGCTTTGTCCCGCGGACCTCAACGCTCTTTATGACAGCGCGTACAGTGTCGCCTTTTCTAAAGAAGTCACCTGAAATCATGTGATCTTTAGGCAAGATAAGCTCATTAGATTCGTCATCATAAATGATGATTTCACGACCGCGAATGTGATGTACCTCGCCAGTAATGATTTCGCCTTCCATTGATTTGTAGCGCTTGAACAGTGAAGCGCTGTCGTGTTCTTGAATTTTGGCTACTAGGTTTTGTTTGAAGGCCAATACGAAACGTCTTCCCAAATCAATGAGTTTAACTTCTTCTGACACCTCTTCACCAACTTCAAAGTCAGGTTCAATTTTGAGGGCGTGACTCAATTCAATTTCCATGTTATCATCCTCTACCATACCATCTTCAACGATAATACGGTTGCGCCAAATTTCTAAGTCACCCTTGTCAGGGTTCACAATGATATCAAAGTTTTCATCCGTACCGTACTTTTTCATGAGTTGGTTGCGGAAAACTTCTTCAATGATAGCCATTAGGGTAACTCTATCAATGTTTTTCTCATCTTTAAAAGACGAGAATGAGGTGATAATATCTTTATTTTCCATGTTTCTTAAAAAGAAAATTCGATCTTAATTTCTTTAACTTCGGCAAAAGAAATTGTGTCTTCTTGCGTTACCGTCATTTTGCCTTTTCCAATCAATTTCGGGACGCGTTCGGTGCGTTGCAACGAAAAACCGGCCTCTGAAACGCCAGTAAGCATACCGGATTTTACAGTGCCGTCGAGTAAAATTACACGGACGTTTTTCCCTTGGTGGCGAAAATATTGTTCGTTTACTTTGAAAGGCTGATCCATTCCCGGCGAGGAAACTTCTAATGCAAAATCATCGCTCTCACGATCCATCTCTGCTTCGATAGCTCTGCTTAACGTAGTCAATTCGTGCAATTTAATACCGGTCATGGTATCAACCAACAGCATCACTTTGCCGTCGCCGCTTGACTTCAACTCTACAACAAAACCCTCAAATTCTTGTACAAGAGGGGTGATGATTTCTCTAATTCTTTCTAGCTCCATAAACAACAAAATAGGGGACTTCAGTCCCCCAACGCACACTATTCAATTGGAGCGCAAAGATATTGTTTTTTTCTTTACATTATAATTATCAACGCGTTCTTTTTAATCGTCTACAAATAACGGCGTACAAACAGGCGACAAAACGCAGCGCTGAGCTAATCAAATCAGGCGAATTCTACTAGACCTACATACCGCTTTACGCGGAGTTATTAGCTTTGAAGCAATTCCTTTTCTAGAGCACAAAGCCCCGCTGTAGCACTTTGATTAATCTTTTCTATATGTCTTGACAAACCAGATAAAGCGCTACTATTGGGATCGACAACAATAATACGCTTGGCATTCTCGGCCACATATAGTAAAGATGCCGCTGGATAGACTTGCAGACTCGTGCCAACAACGACAAAAATATCGGCTTGACTCACGATAGCTTCCGCCTCGTCCATTTTGGGTACTTCTTCTCCAAACCAAACAACATCAGGACGGAGTTGCGAACCTACTTCGCAAGTATCACCAAGCTTGATTAAGCCTTTCCTCTTGTATCTCAATTTGGGATTAGCGTTAGATTTAACATACATCAATTCCCCATGAAGATGCAACACATCCTTTGAACCGGCGCGCTCATGTAGATCATCCACATTTTGTGTAATTACGGAAACTTGAAAGTGCCCTTGAAGATTGGCTATTGCCCTGTGGCCAGCATTGGGCACACTCGCTATCAACTGCTCATAGCGTTGATTGTAGAAGTCGAGCACCAAAGCGGGGTTTTTTCTAAAACCTTCAGGTGTGGCAACGTCTTCAATCCGGTACCGTTCCCACAAACCACCTGAATCACGAAAAGTTCCCAAACCACTTTCGGCACTCATGCCGGCTCCAGTAAAAAATACGATGTGCATAGGCTATTGTTTTCAACCCTCATTAATCCAGCAACAAAAGTGAGACATTCTGCTGAATGAGACAAAACTCTTTTGCCAGAAGGGAATCGAAGCAGCGAAGTCAAACCCACTTCAAAACGCAGTTTGAATTAAAAATAAAAGTCCATTAACAAAGTAAAAAAGCCATTTCAGAGGTCATTACTACACACTCAAATAAAATCTTCAAAAAAAACACAACAAAAAGTTGGTGGACAAATACTTTACATTACTTTTGCAGTGTTGAAGCAATCCAACTTTTGAAGATAATATATAGACCTGACTAAGTTCAAACTTAATACTTTACAAAATGAAAATCAGTAAATTAACCGCTTTTTTAACACTTGCTTTTGTTTCAAGTGCAGCCGTTTACGCTCAGCCTTTCAATCCATCTGACCCCGTACCATTGGATGGTGGCTTAACGCTTTTGCTTACAGCAGGTGCTGTTTACGGAGCTAAGAAAGCTTACGACAAATACAAAGAGAACACTATTTAAGTAGTGTCAAGCATCATAATAAAAAGCGCATTCCTCACAAGGTTTGCGCTTTTTGTGCTTGAATGCAACACCGATAAATCTGGTAGAAAAACCTACTCATACACTCACAAAGGCAAAAGTGATGAAAAATGTTAATGCTCTTTTTTTATTTTCAGTACTAACTCTTTTGCTGTTCACGGAATGTAAAAGAGAGGCCACACTGCCTAAAATTTCCACTATTAGTCCTTCAAATATTACTACAACAACAGCCCAAGGTGGGATTTACATAGAAGATAACGGTCATGGCACGATTGAGACCAGCGGAATAGTTTGGGGATTCACGGAAAATTCTACTATTGAGACAAACCTTGGCATCGCGCACAACACAGCGCACACTATCGGCGTACACTTACTCTCATTAGCTAATCTTGAATCAGATACAAGCTATTTCGTAAGAGCATTTGCGACCAATGAGGCTGGAATAACGTATGGTCGATCAAAAGAATTTTCTACGCTCTCATCAAAGGAAAATACAGGAACCATTGACACGTTGCTTTGCCACCAAGCCATGACAAATGCTTACCTTATTAAAGGCTTCAACAATCCATGGGCAACTACATTTACAGTGCCGTACACAGGAGGAGATGGGGGCGCATTTGCTCAGCAAAAAATTGAGTCTACTGGTGTTTTAGGATTAGTTGCCGAGCTCGAACCTGGGAATTTTAGAACGGGTGTAGGTAATTTGGTTTTCAAAATAACTGGTATACCGCAGGACACAGGCCTACTTCAATTCCCAATATCTATAGGAGGGCAATCCTGTACGGTAACTTTTACCGTTTTTGGAGCTTTCATGGAAAACCTAGATTGCAATAGCGCTGTATTTACGAGCACTCTTTATGAAGAAGTTTCTGTGGAGGGTGTTTTCTTAGAAATAAACTATCGTGTCGCTATAGGAACTATAGAGTCGGCTTCATTTCCTTCGTTTGGTGCTGTTGGGATGGTGGCCCATCTTGAACCTGACACGTTGTACGGAGACGGCAAGCTAAAGCTTCGGTTATCCGGAAGGCCAACCTCTTTTGGCAAAGCTCAATTTAACTTGTCTATTCTTGGTAATAATTGTGTTTTAGAAATTGACGTACTAGAAAATCCCTACCCCACAGGGTATCATCGTTGTGGTGGCACCAGCTCAAGCTATACTGCTATTATTGATGTAGTTAACCCCGTAACAGGTAGAAGTTGGATGGATAGGAATTTGGGAGCCTCACAAGTGAATTCGTCATCGGCACACGATATTAATAGTGCGGGAAGTTGGTTCCAATGGGGGCGTTTTGCGGACGGACATCAATGTCGGACCACTTCATTGACAACAATAACTAGTATGTTTGATAGACCGCAGAATGGGCAATTCATAGTCAACTCACCTACGGAAGATTGGCGGAATCCGCAAAATGATCAGTTATGGGATGGAATTACTGCGCCAAACAATCCATGTCCAACAGGATACCGCATCCCAACCGAAGCAGAGTTAACCGCAGAAATAAACACATGGTCTTCTATTTCATTCAATGGAGCGAACAATTCAGTTTTAAAAATTCCAAATTCATTGTCTCGTTCTAGATTTGGCTCAATTAGTTTGTTTACCAGTGTATGGACAAGCACCACGAATGGCACAAGAGCTGTCCGGCTTGACTTAATTTCATCATTCTCGACTCCACCAGGCATGAGAGACGCTCCTCGTGATTGGGGTTTTTCGGCGAGATGCATAAAAGACTGATTATGAAAGTAAAAAATATTTTGAATTGTTTGTGGGCACTTTGTATTGCTATAGCACTTTCAGGTTGTACTAAAGAAACACAACATACAGAAATAATATCTGAAGCTATTCAATCTATTCAAATGAATATGGCAAGTTATTCTATGATGTTCTCTATAAAAAAGGGGGATATTTTAAAGTCGGTAGGAATTATTTGGAGCACACAAAATTATCCTACTCTCGAGAATAATGAAGGAGCTATATCTCAATCAAGCGATCTATTTCACACTAATTCGATGCACCACCAGTTGCGGGACTTAAAATTTGGGCAAACGTATTATGTAAGAGGATTTATTGTCACTTCTTCAGGTTTGTTGTATAGCAGAGGGGTTCAATTTACAACAAACAATAAAGAGTCTGAAAAATATGGGGAAATTGAAACATTACATTGCGATTCGCTTACCTACAGTCGCGTGATGAGTTTTGGAACACACGAGACAGTACACAATAAAATTTTCATACCTTACTCGGGAGGTAATGGAGGAACCTATGCGGGTGCATTCATTAGGTCTACTAATACCATGATGCAATTTACCTTCTCTTCTGGACAGTTTGAAGAGGGGGATGGTGTTTTTGAAGCCGTGGTTTATGGACTCTCTTCTTTACTTAGTACTGATACAGCTGCAAACTTCTCCGTGGTAATTGGAGGGCAACACTGTGAGTTTTCGATTCCATTGGATTCGCTAAAAAACATTGGCATTAGCTGTGGAAGCCGAAGAATGACAGGCTCACTAAACGTTGGTGTACCAGCAACAGATGTTTACGTGACCCTAACAGCAGTTTCCAGTGGAGGCTACCACAAAGGGTATGTGATTCCAACCATTGGCGGATCGGGACTCACAGCTGTATTGCAGCCTGGCTGGCTACCGCCTGGGCATACAGAACTCATCTTCAAAATTGAAGGAACACCAACAGGTATTGGGAATGCATTTTTTAGTTTAGATTTTGCTGGAAGCAGGTGCTGGTTTCAATTGCCTATCAATTAAAAACCCTCCAAAAAGTGGACCTGGCACACAAACTTTATAAGGCGAAAGTTTTATCTGCTTTCCCCGCCCTAGCCTCTTCCTTCTGCGAATCCGTTATAACCATACGTTTACAAGTCGAGTCTCTTTTCCAACACTCGTTAGCCACTTAGTCACCGCTAATTCAGAAATACACGAATATCAATTTCTGACTGACCGTATCATTCCGTAAACAAAAACCGCCCCTACTTTACTGCTTTCGGCAAGTGGTTTCAAACTTCTTTAATTTCGGGACACAAAGACTATCGGCAGTCACCAATAAAAAAAGCCTTGGGGTAACCAAGGCTCTTTTTTCATACAACAAAACATAAATTACCTAGGAAAAATCACCGCATTGTTCCGATTTCCTGGAGCGTCTTGGAACCAATTAGGCACTGCCCCTCCACCCGATTGGGCCCACTCGGGTAAATTGGGATAGGCCGTTACCAAATCCACTTTTTCGTAGGGATACATAAAGCGTTCCGGCAATGCAATAGCCCAAGGTAGATTATCATTTGTTCGGTAAAATTTGTTTTCTCCAGGTATAGAATAATCGCTATTGGTACCAAAAAGCGTGAAATCAGCCAAGTTGGTGGGCTCTTGATCTACTAGGTGCACCTCTCTACCCCGTTGCCCATTTATAAAAATAAAAGGGTTGTAAGGAGCAGCTCCCAAATCACCATTGGAGACGGCGTTGATGAAAGATACTTGTATTGTTAACGTGTCTGGCACACTAAACGAAGCACCGGGATTGACATTCACACCAACCCCACTTCCACTATGGCGTAACACGTTGTAGGCATTGTCGGTGGCAATAACAACTGTTTTAAGTTGTCCAGTCTCAGTGCCATTGCTATTTAAGTTAATAATACCCTCTGTGTGTCGGAAACCAGTAACTGACGCAACATTACTAGGCGCAACATTATAAACAAAGCCAAAACCATTTTTGAAATGTGCCCCGATAGCTGCTACAACAGTCTCGGTTTCCAAATCTACTATTCTGTTGTCGGCATTTGTGATTTTTTTAATCCGAAAATCGACGACCATATCATTAAAATCGTAGTCGCCTTTCCCTGGCCAAAGATCTTCGAAGGCAACAGACGCATACCCATTTTCACTTGGATAGTATGACACAAACGCGCGATTGGCATCATTTGGAAAATCATCAAAGGCATCAGGAACACCATCTCCGTCAGTATCTTTAGCTGTAGTGACAACGGTAGGTAAGTCACTGGCCGAAATAGCTGAAATGGGGTTGGCACTCACATAAAACAAAACATCATTAAAATCATGATCACAGGTATTTCTATCCCTTTTAATATCCTCAAAACCCAGAATAATTTTGTTTCGGCCTACATCGCGAAGCATAACCATGTGTTGGCGCAAATTTGGATCTGATTCTGGATTAAAGTTTGGATTGGAATAAAAGATTTCCCGATTCGATCTTATGGACGCATCATTGGGGTTAAAGCCATCGGCTACAATGAAATAACCAATTGACGTACCTGGTGAAAACTGCCCCAAATACACCTTGCTCCCGCTGGGTAGGTTTCCACCACTATAGGGATAAGAAGCATTTGGAAAGATGATTTTCATGGAATCGATATCGGCTACACTTGCAGGAGGATTGTTGGTTGGGTACGAATAGAATCCCAAAACATTTCTATATCCTGCGCCTTCGTGGACAAAGGTTAGCCATACATCAGCTGGCTCTATAATATGCGTATTGGATTGGTCTCCTGTAGATAGTAATTGTGGGGAATGTATTCTAACATCTTGTTGTTCTGGCAAAGTATTATTCAACTCGGCGAGAAACGCTGCATCGATAGGATCTAGGTTTGGCTCCAAATAATTAGGAACCCCTTGATTATCCCAAGTACCCATGGTGTATAAGTTTGCCACTGCTGTTTTACTAACTCGAGAACCAAAAAGTTCACTTGGCTGCATCTTATTCGATTGCGCACCACCAATGGTAATGATGCCTTGCAATTCATGCTTTGCTAGTGCACGACCAATGGGTAACCCGATATAATCTGTCTGCAACCATAGTTTATCTACGTGGTGCCCCAATAAAACATCGAAATTTACTATACCATTACTACTCGTAATTCCTTTTGCTACTAGGCTTCCACCATCTTCAGGGTTTGCTGTAAATAGCTGACAAACGACTCCTTGAATAGGATTACCTATATTGTCTAATGCTCGGACTCCAAACTGCTCTTCACTAGATGTTTTATACTGAAAGGAACTCGGTACATTCATTTCCGTGAAGGAGGTAACTAAACTAGGGTTTTCTTTATTGTTTTCATCTTTGTCTTTGTTGCATCCAACAAAAAGACTACAACACAATATCCCAATTAAAAAGACTTTCCCGCTTTTCATAACCATTATTATTAGTGGCGCAAAAGTAATGGCGCTACTTCAATAAGCACCTCAGTGTACTTGTTTAAAATGACATTTTTATGTGTATGTACCAATTACAAAAAGTGTAATCACTGATTTATGATGAAATCTTTTTAGTACCGCATTTTCAATTTCATTTATTATTCAAACAATAGGTTAGCATGTCATTCATAAGGCAATGTATCTTATTCCTGCAAAAAACTAAAACCAATGTCCAAAATGCAAAAAACCAAATAGGGAGCGTGACGTATTTGAACGATGAAAGCTGATTTCCAGCGGCCCGGCAATAGTAGCGTATCCGAACTTGATGCCGTACCCTAGAAACCACTCGGTGTCGAATGGTATATCCACAAAACCATGCGCTACATTACCCGCGTTGAGCATGGGAGTCACATAAAGGTTTTTGCGCCATTCGTATTGAAAATCGAGTCCAAACAAAAGGGCATTGTCTTGAAAGAGGCTAAAGGGTTCTTCGGGATTAAAATTGGCTAGCGTACCCAATTCCCTGTAGCGGAATCCCACCATAGGGATTTGATTGTTAAAGTAATTTTGACCGAGCCCCCCCATATAGACCTTGTATGGCAGGGTGGCCTCATTGCCAATATTCAAAACCGCATTTATACGCGGCGCTAAAACCAGTCCCTCTGCCACCAAAAAAGCACCCTTGTACATATAATTTACAGATAAAAACCGAACGTTTTCCGTTTCAATAGTTTCTTGACCCAGAGGCGATACCAGCTTTATTTCCAAATGATTCGCTCTTCCCTTTGTGGGGTAAATGCTTTTATTAAAGTAATCTGACCGAAAAAAAGCACCGATGTTGATGTGGTGAAAATGTTGTCGCAGATTATCCGGGTCAACTGACTCTATCCGAAACAAAGAAAGCCGGCTCAAATTGAAAAACGCATACTGATGCTCTAAGAATCCGCCAAAATTCAAGTTGTTGTCCACAGTCAACTGCCAATACAAGCGGTTGCGCCAGTCGTTGTGGTCGGCGAGACCTTGTAGGTTGTTTTGTGCATAGAAATCATGGCGATTGAAAATGGCTCGTGTTTCAATACCAAAACCGGGTATCACACCTCTATTGAAATGATAATCAACCATAAATCGGGGTGTGCCGCCTAAAACTGCATCTGCATTCAATACCGAGCCTTTGAAATAAAGGTTTCTTTGGTGATAGTTAATTAATATCCCTATTCCAAAGTCCGTGTTGTAATTGATGCCAAAATTGAGAACCCCGTCGGATTGTCCCTCTCGGGCACGAATTTCGATGTCATATCCGCCATCAACTTCAATGAGGTGATAACTTATTTGCTCAAAGAAATCGGTACCATAGAGGTATTTCAAGCCCTCATTGAGCTTGTTTTGTGATGTTTTGGCATCTGGCTCTAAATCCAAGAAACCAAGAATGGTAGCGCGATCTACTTTTTTTAGACCTCTAAACTGAATGTTTTTAACGACGATTTCCTCGGGGATTGGCTCGAAGGATGGGAAAGGTTGTAAGGCAAAGCCTTGAAACTTTTTCTGAATGCGCAGTAAGTTTTCCATTTCATTTCGCGCAGCGTCTCTCCCGCGCTTAATGATGTTTTTATTCTCTGAGAAATCAGGGACACCATAGCCCGACATATCTGGGCGAATAATTAAATCGCAGAGAAGCTCCCGCTCTAGTGTTGTACGAAAATTGACATACATGCTTGTTTTCTCCAGAATCTTACTCAGCGTAGGCCGGCTGATGGTGTCAGAAAATGTGGTTTGCACATCTACACCTATGATGATATCGGCACCCAAGCTCACTAAGTGATCGGCCGGGAAGTTATTGACCACACCACCGTCGATATAATAGCGTCCTTCAAACTCATAAGGCATAAATACGGAAGGAATGGCCATGCTAGCACGCATAGCATCGGGCAGCGAACCATGGCGAAACACGCGTTCTTGCCCTGTATTGAGATCTGTCGCTACACATATAAAAGGTCGTGGAAATTCCAAAAAGTTGGCGTCGATGTGATACCCTTGCGTCAATGAAGCCAACTTGGCATACGCCTTGTGCCCATTCACAAATCCGCTAGGCTCTTGAATGCGCCCTTCTTTTACGCCTAGTTTTAAAAGGTGTCTCTCGGCAAGTGTTCTGTTGATATAGGTGCGATGCAACCTTCTCGGGTCAGAACTTATCAAGTCGTTCCAATCGACACTTTCTACAATTTCTCGAATTTCTTTGGGGCTGTAACCAATGGCGTACAGACCGCCCACAACCGCCCCCATACTCGTTCCCGAAACAAAGTCGATGGGGATGCCTAAGCTGTCGATAATCTCAAGCACGCCAATATGTGCAAAGCCTTTGGCGCCACCACCGCTCAGCACCAACCCCACCTTGGGGCGCGACTCTTGTGCCGTTAGCGAAAGCGAAACCGCTAAAAACAAAAGAATTACTAGCGATTGGCGATGAAAAAACATGACGTAGGGTTCCCTTTTAATAAGGCAACAAATCTACAAATTTTAATACACTAAATAGCGGTTGTAAGTTTTTGATTTTGTTTGATAATCAAATTTTCCGGCGCACTTGATTTTATGTCTAATACCCGAAGTTGGAAGGTGGTTTCGCCACGGAAGACATTAACGTCGAGGTGACCGATAACATCAACAGGCCCTTTCTCGAGTAAGGCATATTTCTCTGCCATTTTAAAGCCAATACCACCGATAGAATACCCCGTGGCAACATTTTTCACATCCAATTTCAGGTGCGATTTATCAGCGCCTACCACACGGGATTTTCCGGTGTCTACCAAATTTTGCACACAGAATAGCGGATCCATATTCTCCGGACCAAAGGGGCCAAACTGTTGCAAAACACGATAGAATTTCGCTGTAAAATCCTCCAATGTGGCCACCGCATCCACCTCCAAGGCGGGCACCTTTTGCTCGGGCAAAATGGTTGCAGCTACCACTGCTTGAAATTTTGCTTTGAAGGCCGTATAATTCTCTGGTTTTAACGTCATCCCTGCGGCGTATTTATGGCCGCCAAACTGCTCGAGTACATCACTGCAAGCATCTAGTGCTTCATACACATCAAAGCCCTGAACCGACCGAGCCGATCCAGCTAACTTTTCGCCACTTTTGGTAAAGACAATGGTGGGCTTGTAATAATTCTCGATCAATCGCGACGCAACAATACCGATAACACCCTTACTCCACTGCGGGTCGTAAACCACCGAAGCCGCTGTTTTTTCAATGCCTTCTTCGCGCAACTGCTCCAGTGCTGCGGCAGTGATGTTTTTATCGAGGTCTTTGCGGGTTTGATTGAGACTATTGATGCGTTCTACCAGTGCAGCAACAGCTTGTGGGTCTTTTGCTGTTAGTAATTCTACTGCAATCCTGCCATGCTCCATTCTTCCCGCAGCATTGATTCGCGGACCGATGATAAAAACTACATCGGTAATGGTGAAAACAGGTTTGTTGACTTGAAGCGCCATTTGGTAGAAAGCCTGGCGCTGGCGCCCATTGAAAACTTGCATCCCGAAATATGCCAACACGCGATTTTCTCCTGTGATGGGAACGATATCAGAACCGATACTAACAGCAAGTAGATCCAATAAGGGAATCAAAGTTTGAAAATCACCACCCATGCGCTCGTGTAGCGCTTGAATAAGTTTAAAACCCACGCCACAGCCGGAAAGCTCTTTGTACGGATAGGAACAATCTGTTCGTTTCGGGTCTAAAACCGCTACGGCATTGGGAAGTGCATCGCCGGGGGTGTGGTGGTCACAAATGATGAAATCAATGCCGCGTTCGTTGGCGTAAGCTACCTGCGCAATAGCTTTTACCCCACAGTCTAATGCTATAATTAAGGTGATTTCGTTGTCGTGAGCAAAATCAATCCCCGCATAGGACACTCCATAGCCCTCCTTATACCGGTCAGGAATATAGGTGACGAGATGTGGGTAGGTGTCTTTTAAGTAATCATACATTAACGCCACGGATGTGGTGCCGTCTACATCATAATCTCCATAAATGAGAATGCGCTCGCCCAATTTCATAGCTTTCAGAATGCGCTCAACAGCTTTGTCCATATCCTGCATGAGGTAGGGATTGTGCAACTGCCGCAAATCGGGTCTAAAAAAGGCCTTTGCACCCTCAAAATCGGTGATTCCCCTTTGCGCAAGCAAGTTGGCCAAAACAGGAGAAATCCCCAAGGCTGTCTGTACTTGCGCTGCTTCCTCAGCTGAGGCCTGTGGCTTTAAAATCCAGTTGTATTCCATTTGTAAAAATTTTGACGCTAAAATAAGTAATTTTATTACAGATTAAACATCAAATTTTACAATCCCCAGCGGTCTATTTCGTATATGTGTGTTAAGATATCTGCCTCAATACTGTCTAGCGGTATACTGCGACGTTCCATTACCCGGGCGGCTGTTTCTAATGCCTTATCAATTTTGTATGTAGTAAAGCCACTTGCACCACCCCAACTGTAGGATGGAATAATCGTTCGCGGAAACCCACCGCCGAAAATATTAGCCGAGACTCCGACTGTTGTGCCTGTATTAAACATGGTATTGATGCCACATTTACTGTGATCACCCATTAGCAAACCACAAAATTGCAAGCCGGTTTTTTCAAAAGTCTTTTTGCCATAATTCCAAATTTTCACCTCATCATAATTGTTTTTGAGGTTTGAATTGTTGCTGTCTGCGCCAATATTGCACCACTCACCGAGGACAGCATTGCCCAAAAAGCCATCGTGACCTTTGTTGGAATAACCAAAAATAACGCTGTTGTTTACTTCGCCACCCACTTTGGAATGCGGCCCAATTGTCGTGGGCCCATAAATTTTCGATCCGAGTTTGAGCGCACTGTGATCACAAAGCCCCAAGCCACCGCGCACCACAGAGCCTTCCATAATTTCTGCATTCGCGCCTAAGTAAATGGGGCCGGAGGTGCTATTGAGTACCGCCGCTTCTACTTTTGCGCCCGCCTCCAAAAACACACGGTCGCCAATGAGGGTATTGGTCTTGGATAGCGGCTGCGAAACCCTACCCTCGGTGAGTAACTTGTAATCTGCCTCGAGTGCCACACCATTGTGTTGGAAAATATGCCACGGACGCGCAATTTGTAGCAAATCTCCATCAAAGTCAATTTTGGTACCCGTTGCGCTTTTCCAATCCGCTGAATCTGTGTCTTTCACACGACTTGCCACATGCACATCACCAGCGAAAAGGGAAGTACCTGGTTTCAGGTCGAGGATTTTTCCAATTAGCTTTAAGCTAGGACAAATGCCGCCGTTGATTAACCAATTATCATTTTCCCAACGCAATGGGAATTTTTTCTGTAGATAGTCTTGGGTGTCATAAGAAACTTTACAGTCCAAAAGCTTCTCCCATTTTTCGGCAATGGTAAGTATCCCCACACGAATTTGGGCTACGGGACGGGTAAATGTAAAAGGCAAGAGGGAAGTGCGTTCTTCTCCGTCGAATAATATAACATTCATCTGTTCAAATTTTTAAAAGCTTCGATTGGTTGCTTTGTTTATCAAGGCTAAACGTACTTGAGAAATCCAACATGGAGACATTTATATGTGCATTCTCAAGCAGGTTACTTGGCGTCAAAAGTCTTAAAAAAAAACGAGCTATGAAAAGACTAATCTTGTACCGAGTAATGCCCGTTGTCGGTTTAGAAAAAAGCCTTTACTTGAACGTTTCCCGTGTGGATGGTGGGTCTAGCGGGTGACGTTCTCCCCTCATAACTGATGCTCAACTGCAAATAGCTCGATACATTTTTTTGAATACCTGCGCGCCAAGTCGCATTATTGCCATCGCGCAACCCGTTGAGCATTTCAAAACCCACAGGAGAATTTTCTTCACCCTCAAAGCGATTGCGGATGTAATCGATACGGACATCCAGCGCCACGGTATTGGGGTCATTAAAATTCAATTCAATCCCCGTTTGATGCGCCTCCAATTGCTCCGCACTTTCACCGCGATTTTTACGATCCATGTACTTGTAGTCGACGGTTAGCTTGAGTTTTGTTCCGGGTTGGAAGGATATGGCAGGAACCACGTCGGTTGTAAGTAAGCTATAATTTCGACTGGTAAAACCAGGTGAGGTATTGATTTTTTCGCCCACACCTGTACCAATGCGAAATTGATAGTCTGTTAAAAACTGATAGCGCATGTTGATGCGCTGCTCGCGAATGGTGACACTTTCCACACCAAAACTCAATAGGTTTTGACTTTCATTTACGTTAATATTATAATCGCCACCATACTTCAAAATACCTCGATTAAAAAATAGCGAATTCCGAAAGGTACGCACACCGGCAACCACTAAGGAATCAAATTCTGGCACTTCAAAGGGGTTGAGGGTATTGGTAGCACCTGTTAAGAGATTTTGTTGTTCTGCTTGATAATTCGTGAGCGTTGAAAATTTCCGCACCACTTTTTGCCAATTTTCTTTTCCTTTCAATGCTGCTTTCGGATTAATACCCAATGACCCGCTCAATTTCAAACGCGATGTGCGTTGAAACTCGTTAGTCAGCAAAAACGTACGCACGAAAGTGGCTTCGTCGGGAAACCTTGCGGGCTCAAATTCATCCAACTCGGGAATGCCGTTGTTGTTGTAATCAATCCAAGTATGCGTACCTGTCCCGGCGGGCACTCGAATATAGGTAATGTTCCTCAGGGGCTCCGAGCCAATTCCAGCCTCGTAAAACGTGCTGAAATTGAATAGATTTTTCACAAATCTATTTTGATAACGCAGGCGTCCCGTCACATTGTTTTGCCGGCTATCCTCCACAATTTGCAGTGTTCTAAAACTTGTTTGTACCTCAAGGTTGCCATATGTAGCATCGCGAAAAGCGCCGCGTACGCGCACCCCTTGCGCAAATGCTTCACGCAAAAAAGAATCTCCTCTAGCGGTATCATCGTTGCGCACAAACCAACCCACTTCTATAAATCGCTTGGAGGTATCCCCTACTCCGAAAAAAAAGTCTCCTTCAAAAAAATGATAACTGAGGCTCGTCAAGGAGTCACTGGGCAAAAACAGGCGGCTATTGTACTCTGCCTCACTGCGAAACCCAGACCAAAGCTTTGGTGTAAAAAATTTGGTTAGACTGCTCAATTGCCTAAAAAATTGGGTTTTAAAAAGTGAGTCTTCGCTACTTAGAAAACTACTATTGATTTGAAAATTATAATTATTGCGCTGAATCGTTGCGGCAAGGTTTTGGCGCCATCCCGTATAATCTGCGCCATTTTGAAAATACTGCAACCCATACTTGAGTACCCCAAGGGAATCTTGCTGCCATTCGACGAAGGTTTCCGCAAAATGCTGATCGGCCAGCGTTGCGTTTTGCAAGTTCCAATCGCGTTGGAACTCGATGTTTCGGATTCGCTCTACAGTAGTAAACGACTCCCCGACATATTCGTAATTACTGCGCGTTTCCAGTTGCCATTTCTCGCGTTTCCAGCGCCCTTTGTGTCCTAGTTTGGCGGCCAGGCCCCGTTGTTGCGAGCCCGGTAAATCAGAAATTCTATTGACAACATCATTGCTACCCGCCACTTCTGCAAACACCACATTGTCTTCATTCCACTCATAGCCGGCGCCATACGTAATTATCTGGAGTTGATTGGGTACTGCCAACCGTCTCACCGGTTGATATTGACCTTGCGGAACACCATTAACAGGAGGTACCCATCTAAAAACACGACCATTTGCGCTTGACGTATTATCGAGAATATAATCTCCCTGATTGGGACCAATCAACGTAAAGTTGACTTGAAAAAGCACCGCATCTGGATCTCTACTAAGCACAAAAACGGTATCCACACCAAGGCTATCTGTAATGCGATACAGGTTTTGCTCTGGGGTAAAAGGCTGTTCGGTAAACGAAGTTTGCAACGCACCCAAAGGATTGCCACCCGTTTGAGCGATGAACTGCCGTTGCCCATCGGTTAACTCTTCGCGAATGGGTTGATTGGGGTTGTCTTGTTCGCTGTAGAGATGTACGTATTGTTTGAATTTTTCAGACTCCCAAGTTACTTTGCCGTAGCCTAAGGTGCGCAAGTAATTTTGTTCGGTGTATTGAAATTCGACAGCAATACGACGATCTTTTGTGATGGGGCGCAGGGCGGTAAACGTGAGTTCACCCGTATTGTAATCCATTGTGTAATCGTACTCTTGTCCACGCTTGAGCAAAACACCATCGATGTAAACCCGTTCCGAGCCAGAAATTACTATGATAAACAGCTCACCGTTGTTGCCTTGGAGTTTATAAGGCCCTTGGTTTCCCTCTTGTCCCTGAAATTGGTTTCTTGCAAATCGGCCTCGAGCCAAAGAGCCCACAGCCTCTACAGTAACACTGCCTGCGTTGGTTTTGATGGGCGCCGTTTGCACACCCGCCCCACTAACGCGCTTGTCGAAATCTAAAAAATAAGAAGGTGAGCGACCAATATTAAAATCTCCGGCACGCAATATACCGAGGTCTTTGTTGTCCAATTCGATATACACACGATCAAACTCCCTAAGATTTTGCGTATTGCCATCAGGCTGAATAGGCAAATTATTGTCGGTAATGCTCGCGCGAATCATGGTGTTATCACCTATATCACCCGCCAATTGCAGGTTTAAATTGCTATTCAACACAGCATCTTGATTATTACCTACAGAAATAGCTCTACTGATGGAGCCACTTTTTGTCAGGCCATCAAAGGGCACAAAGGTTTCGGTATTTTTTTTTGATGAAAAGTCGAAAACAGTATTCGAAACAGCCGAAATGGGCGCAATGAGCAATGTGTCTTTGTTAAAAAAATCACGATTGGGAACAACGGGGAGCTTTGAGTAAAAAACCGTTAGCTGTTGGATGCTATCTGGTTGTTGCAACCAATAGATGGCCGTGAAATTGTTGCAAAACGCAAAAGTAGCTGGCGGAAGGGTATCGCCATTTGCAACAGCAAAAAAGGTATGCGGGATGACACTAAACGTATCGACAACGAGGGTATCTGGCAGCACGTCAAAGGCAAACGAGCGCGTTTCGATGCCTTGAGCAGAAATACCCAAAGTGCACCACAGCAACAAGACTACCCAAAAAAACTTTTGCAAAGCGATACCCAATTAATGAAGCGTAATAGTAACGCAAATAAAAATAAGATGTTGGGCAGCCTAAACTTCTTTTGGTTGCCTATTTGGAAGAAACACCCTGCGCACAAAGTTAAAAACAAGTGCGACGTAGCAACCAAAAATAAAAAGGAAAGCATTAAACCCTATTGGGCTACCCCAATCCGCATCTCAGTAAACACTTCTATCCGAATGTTATCGCTTTGCGCTAAAGAAGTCGCGGAGCAACTGGCTGCATTCCAACTCGAGTACGCCAGATTTTACGGTGGTTTTTGGGTGCAACCGACCGCCGAAGCTAGAAAAGCCGCGTTTGGAATCCGCAGCCCCGTATATGACCTCGCTCGCCTGTGCCCAAAATAGCGCACCGGCACACATAGCACAAGGCTCAAGCGTGACGTACACTTTACAGTCTACCAAATACTTACCGCCCAAATAATTGGCCGCCGCTGTGATGGCTTGCATTTCGGCATGTGCCGTTACGTCGTTGAGTTGCTCGGTTAGGTTGTGCCCGCGAGCGATGATTTTGTTTTGAATGACAACGACTGCCCCTACGGGCACTTCATTGGCATCAAAAGCCTTGTAAGCTTCTTTGAGCGCCTCGCGCATAAAATATTCGTCTGTGAATAAGTCCATTTGAATTCTTTAGAAGGCAAAAGTAATCTACCAGAGGATAACTAAATGCATAAAAATCCCGAAAGAAAAGCGCTCCATTTAGCGAAAATAGCACATTAAAAAAAAATCTTCAAAAGGTCATTTTTTTATCTTTGGCCCATAGTATTTGCAAAAAAAAAATGGGGGTATGAAGAGAAAACTACACAATTTTAAGAGTGCTTTTTTGTGGTTGTTAATTTTTAATGTAACAATCACAATAGGTTACGCACAAAACAATCAGTTGCCAGCTTTGCAAGAACAGCTTGAGCGCGAACAGGTGGAGAAAAACGCGAGGGTTAACGCATACTTGGCACAAACAGGTTTAGAGAGACGCATTGAAAGTGAGGACAACCGAACCATAAGTGAATTGGTAGATGTGATTGACGGGGCACCTTATTATTATACCACATTCAACAGAGAGGGCGGGGAGCTCATAAAAGCAGACCGGGTATATCCTAGTGGCGGCGCAGGATTAAACTTAACTGGAAGTGGCCAACTATTGGGTATTTGGGATGGCGGCGGTACGCGCACCACACACCAAGAATTCACATCACGAGTTATCCAACAAGACATACCCACAGGCTTAAGCAACCACGCCACACATGTTG
Organism: Schleiferiaceae bacterium; assembly: GCA_022565875.1. GTDB lineage: Bacteria > Bacteroidota > Bacteroidia > Flavobacteriales > Schleiferiaceae > JAIULY01. The sequence continues at coordinate 37,128 of JAIULY010000005.1, forward strand.
CCGGCACTATGATGGCTGCGGGGATTGCCAATTTAACAGCTGGCACAACTAACTACCCACAAGGCGCCAAGGGTATGTCTTATGGCGCAAATCTTTGGGCTTATGACTGGAACAGTGACAATGCAGAAATGTCATCAGCGGCAAGTAATGGGCTGCAAGCTTCACAACATTCTTATGGGTTTATCACTGGTTGGGCTTTGGGCGACTGGAGTGGCACTAGTGCTTGGCATTGGTTTGGACGCGCCGACATAAGCAGTACGGAAGATTATAGTTTTGGATTTTACGACAGCAAAAGTCGCAGTTGGGATTTAATTGCCAATGCCCATGATGAATATCTTATTGTAAAATCAGCGGGAAATGACAGAGGAGAAGGCCCAACACCAGGTACAGGACACTACTTTCTAGACCCTAATAATAGTTTTAGCTGGACATTATCAACTGCGACAAGGGATTTAGATGGCGGCAGCAATGGCTACGACTGCATAACCGACGCAGGAAATGCAAAAAACGTGCTTACCGTTGGCGCGATTACAGCGGCGGGAGCTATGTCTAGTTTTAGCGGTTGGGGACCAACGGATGATGGACGGGTAAAGCCAGACTTGGTTGCAAAAGGAGTAGACGTTTTATCCACAGGAGCGAATTCCAATACGCATTACTATTTTTCGAACGGCACCTCCATGTCTGGCCCAATGATTTCAGGCGCTATGGGGTTACTCATGGAGCACCAACATCATTTACACCCTGGAAAAAAACTGAAGGCAGCAACTTTGAAAGCCTTAGCCATTCACACAGCGGATGATCGCGTGGGCGGTAGTGCGGAAGGCCCCGATTACCGATTCGGCTGGGGCTTGATGGATGTGGAAAAAGCTACCGCTGTAATGAGTGCCAACTCAATGGAATCCATCCATATTTTTGAAGAACAACTACAACAAGGTGAAGAATGGATTATCCCAATAAACGCTACAGGAACTGAACCGCTGCGCGTTACGTTAGTTTGGAACGACCCTGCTGCAACCGTCTCAAGCCTATCCCTAAACAACAGAACACCAAAGTTAGTGAATGACTTAGACGTTAGAATTCTTCACACAAGTGGCACCACTGCACCGTATATTCTGGATCCAGACAATCCGGCTAGTCCAGCTACTCGAGGTGACAACTTTCGCGACAATGTTGAAATGGTACATATTGCCACGCCTACAAGCGGCAACTACCTAGTGAGGATTTCCCACAAAGGCACCTTAACCAACGGACAACAAGCTTTTAGCCTTATTATTTCAGGTAATGAAGAAGTCACCACAGTTGCCGATTATTCTTTAATTCCAGCAACTGCAACACTTGTAATTGCCGGCACCGTTACCCTATCCGACGATTTGATTGTAAGCGGATTAAACATTCCAAATGATGGGCAACTAGCCATTTCACCTAACAGCCATCTCACTATTGTTGATGCTTTAGAAATTGCAGCAGCTGGAAGCTTAGTATTAAAAAGTGATGCTTCTGGCTATTCTCAATTTAAGATTGACAAAAATGCATCCGTCAGCGCGCTAGGCGCAATTACCCAAGAACAATGGGTTTCTGGAAATGGCTGGCGCAACATCGGCATTCCCTTGGTGGGTCAAATCGCAGGTGACATGGGCGCTGTGGAAGATACAGGCCCAGAAAGCAACCTGTTTACGTGGAATGCGAGCACCTCCACATGGGAGGTTGTTTCACCGAGTACACCACTTGAGCGCGGTGTTGGCTATTCTGCCTTCGTTGGCAATTTTGGTGTAATTGACAATAACGAAAAATTTATTGCAGCGGGAAGTCCGACTACAACTCATATTCCTGTGCTGGATTACCACGATGGCACTGGAAGCACAAATACTTTTGCAGACCCCGCTTTGGCGGCGGGATGGAATTTTTTGGCTAATCCATTCACCGCAGGGCTCGATTTTGAGGCTATACCCCAGAGTCAATTTACGAACACGAATCGCAGCTATTATATTTGGAATCCTTCAAAAGGCACGAGCGGAGGGTATGATGCTTGGTCCGCGGCGGCTTCTCCAAACGATTTGTCGTCCGTAATCCCACCTCTGCAAGGGTTTTGGGTACAAACAACAGGTACTGGCGCTAGTCTTGGTGAGCTCACAACAGATTTCACCACCATTTCTAGTAGCCCGACCTTCACGAAAACCAGTGCTATCCGTGATTTCATTGAAATACGACTTTCAGAAAATGAAACACTGCTTGACCACCTTACCCTTGCGCTTCAACCCCACTCAACAATGGGTTATGATCGAGAGTGGGATGCTGTAAAACTAGTAGATCACCATACTGGACCAACCCTGTTTTCTTTGAGCGGTGATTTGCCAATGGCCATAAATGCAATCCCTTTCGACTTTGACAATCGGCAACCTGTACTCATCCCCATTGGTGTTTCGGCTTTAAAAGGTAGACCCTTGCAATTCGTTTACAACCCAGAGCATCTTTCTTTTCAACCCCAAGTGTATATTTGGAATAAATCGGATAATCAACTGCATCAGCTCTCCAAATCACATTATGAGCTTCCCGAAGATGCTGAAAACAAAACATTATTTGTGGTTTTGGCCAACAAACCGGTTCACTTGGATGCGATTCGAAAAAACGTTCTCATCCACCAAAATCAAGATGCAATTGTCATTTCTTCAGCGGCTTACTTTGGTGAAGCAAGAGTTGCTGTAATGGATTTATCTGGAAAAGATGTTATTCGATCAACCGTTCAATTTGACGACGCCGGCACCCGAAGCATAGCGTTGTCCACAAAAACATTGGCAAAAGGAGTCTACATTGTACACATCACACTTGCTGCTGGTGAAGTAGTCGTTCAGAAAATCATAAAGTAATGCACAAAAAAAGGGAGCCAAGGCTCCCTTTTTGTTTGTGCATTTCATCCTTATTGCTCTTCGAGCACTCCCTCGATGTTGGCGAACTTCCCTTTAAACGGGCCGTGTACGGGTTCATTGGACGACCACGGCCAGCCGCCAAACTGCGTGCGCTGGTAATCTTCAAAAGTTTGTTGTATTTCATCTTGCGTTGTCATCACAAACGGTCCGTGTTGCACAACGGGTTCGTCTATGGGCATTCCTTG
>JAIULY010000006.1 GCA_022565875.1 Schleiferiaceae bacterium
CCGGATTTGCCGGTTTATCTGCCGCCACTTCATTAGCCCACAAAGGCTATAAAGTAACACTGCTCGACAAAAACGATCTCCCCGGAGGACGAGCTCGAAAGTTCTCAGAAAAAGGATTTACCTTTGACATGGGACCCAGCTGGTACTGGATGCCTGATGTTTTCGATACATACTTCGAAACTTTTGGCGCCTCGGTGGCGGATTATTACAAGCTCTTGCGTCTAGATCCCTCCTATCGGGTGTTCTTTGGCAAAAATGATATCGCCGATTTAAGCGCTTCTATGGAACACATCTACGCGCTCTTTGAACGCCTGGAGCCAGGTTCTGCGAAAGAACTTGAAGCCTTCTTGAAAGATGCAGCCTATAAATATGAGGTGGGGATTAATGAGTTGGTATACAAGCCAGGAAGATCCGTAATGGAATTCGCTGACTGGCGTGTCATCAAAGGTGCACTCCAGTTAGATTTGTTGTCTTCCATTCAAAGCTCTATCAGAAAACGTTTTAAACACCCCCAACTGCGTCAAATTCTCGAATTCCCTGTGTTGTTTTTAGGTGCAACTCCGGCTGATACGCCTGCTTTGTACAGTTTGATGAATTACGCAGATATGGTTTTGGGTACATGGTACCCAGAAAATGGCATGTTTTCTATCGTTGAAGCCATGGTTGACTTGGCCGAAAAACAAGGCGTGCAGATGAAATTATCTCACACGGTTCTCGGCTTCGAATATGAGGGAAATACCATTGTGAAAGTGAAAACGAATCAAGGTGATATAGCCGCCGATATTGTTGTTGCAGGTGCTGATTATCACCATGTAGATCAGCAACTGTTACCCGAAAAATTTAGAAATTATTCAGCCAAATATTGGGACAGTCGCAAAATGGCTCCAAGTAGTTTGATTTTTTATTTGGGAGTCGACAAAAAATTAGAAGGTCTGTTGCATCACAGTCTGTTTTTTGATCAAGATTTTGCTAAACACGCTTACGAAATCTATACAGACCCCCAATGGCCTTCTAGTCCACTGTTTTACGTGTCTGTGCCAAGTAAAACAGATCTAGATACGGCACCCGAAGGTATGGAAAATGTGTTTATCCTCATGCCGGTTGCGCCAGGTATTGAAGATAGTGAAGAAATTCGCGAGAAATACTACCACCTTATTATGGATCGCTTTGAGGATATCACAGGGCAAGACATCCGGAAGCATGTGGTGTACAAGCGCAGTTATGCACATAAAGATTTTATATCCGACTACAACAGCTTTAAAGGAAATGCATACGGCTTAGCCAATACATTAGGGCAAACAGCCATATTCAAACCTGCTTTGAAAAATAAAAAGCTCACCAATTTATACTTTACAGGACAATTGACTACGCCAGGGCCAGGTGTGCCGCCTTCACTAATTTCCGGAATGGTTGTAGCCAAAGAAATTTCAAAAGACTTTAAAATCCAACACTATGAAGCAACTGTTTGATTCCGTTTCGCTTCGGACCGCCAAAATGGTAACGAACGCCTATAGTACTAGTTTTTCGTTAGGGATATTTTGCTTGGATAAACGTTTTCACGACCCTATTTATGCCGTTTATGGATTTGTTCGTTTTGCTGATGAAATTGTTGATAGTTTTCATGACTACGATAAACAACTGTTATTGGATAAATTTGAAGCGGATACCTACGAAGCGCTGCACAATCGCATTTCTTTAAACCCGATTTTAAACGCTTTCCAGAACGTTGTACACGAATATCAAATCGATCAATATTTAATTGATACGTTTTTGAAAAGTATGCGCATGGACCTTCACAAAGAAGTGTACTCACAAGACCAGTACGAGGAATATATTTTGGGCTCGGCGGAAGTTGTAGGTTTAATGTGTTTGCGCGTTTTTTGTGAAAACGATACTCAAAAATTTGACGAGCTGAAAGATGCCGCCATGAAATTGGGATCAGCTTTTCAAAAAATAAATTTCTTGCGAGATTTGCATACCGATTACAAAGAATTGGGGCGTGTGTATTTCCCCGGTGTGGCAATGAATGAGTGGAATGATACCACCAAAGCAGCTATAGAAAAAGATATCGATATTGATTTCGCTGCGGGATTTGAAGGCATCAAAAAGTTGCCCTCCGGCTCGCAATTCGGAGTTTACATTGCATACGTTTATTACTACGCATTGTTTCAAAAAATAAAGGGCCTACCCGCCAAAAATATCTTGAAAGAACGCGTAAGAATCCCGAACAAGAAGAAGTACGGATTGTTAATAGGTTCGTATTTCAAGCACAGTTTTAATATGTTATAAATCTACAAAATTGGAACACGTTATCCTGGTTGACGAGCACGACAACGAGCTCGGGCTGATGGAGAAAATCGAAGCGCACAAAAAAGGCAAGTTGCACAGAGCTTTCTCCGTATTTGTTTTTAATGAGAAAGGTCAAATGTTACTTCAGCAACGGGCCTACTCTAAATATCATAGTGGCGGTTTATGGACAAACACCTGCTGCTCGCACCAACGTCGTGGTGAGAGTAATATCGATGCGGCAAAGCGCCGCCTGCAAGAAGAAATGGGATTTGTTTGTGACGTCGAGAAAATTTTTGACTTTACTTACTACGCAGCATTAGACCAAGGTCTTATTGAACATGAATTCGATCATGTATTTATCGGTCATTACAACCAAGACCCACTACCCAATCCGGATGAGGTAGCTGGTTTTAAGTGGATGACTTTTGAAGAAGTGGAGGAAGACATGAAGCAGAATCCAGATCAGTACACGGCTTGGTTTCGAATTATTTTTGACAAATATGCCAACTTTGTAAGGCAGCTAAAAAACTAGCAATATGAAAGTTACAGTTAGTAGGCATGCGCACTTCAACGCCGCGCACAGGCTGCATCATGCGCATTGGTCAGCTGAAAAAAATGAACAAGTCTTTGGTAAATGCAACAATCCACGCTATCATGGACACAATTATGAACTTATCGTTTCCGTGACAGGTGAGGTAGATCCAATCACTGGTTATGTAATTGATATGAAGGTGCTTTCTGACCTCATTAAGGCTGAGGTAGAAGACAGATTTGATCACAAAAATCTGAACGAAGAAGTAGAAGAATTTGCAGAATTGAATCCAACAGCAGAAAATATCGCGGTCGTGATTTGGAACCTGTTGCGCGTTCACCTTAACCCTAATTTCCACCTAAAAGTAACACTTTATGAAACTCCAAGAAATTTTGTCGAATACAGCGGTCTCTAGAAATAATGGTTTTCACAAAGATGAAGATATGATTCTAGAGGTTATAGAAAGAATCGGAGATGACCACGTTGGTACGTCAAAAGATACGCCCATGCGCCCTGACGCTTTTGACTTGTCTGATGCTCAAAAAATTAAAATGATTTCCGAAAAGTTCAAAGATATCATGGAAATAATGGGATTAGACCTTACCGATGATAGCCTCAGTGGTACGCCTATGCGCGTTGCAAAAATGTACATCAAGGAGGTATTCCAAGGTCTAAATCCGGATAACAAACCTGATATAAAACTCTTTGAGAATAAGTATCAATACAACCAAATGTTGGTCGAAAAGGACATCACCTTACATTCGTACTGTGAGCACCACTTTGTGCCAATTTTGGGTAAAGCTCACGTCGCATACATTTCTAATGGATATGTTATTGGTTTGTCAAAAATCAATAGAATCGTGCGGTACTTCGCAAAACGCCCACAGGTCCAAGAGCGATTGACTGAGCAAATTGCGCAAGAATTAAAACGCATCCTCAAAACGGATGACGTGGCTGTTTTTATCGACGCGCAGCACCTTTGTGTCAGCACAAGAGGGGTTGAAGATACGGGAAGCAGTACGATCACTACTCATTTTTCCGGGAAATTCTTGGAAGATCAATCGAAAAATGAGTTTTTGAAGTATATTGGCTAAGGTCAAGAATGATGATTATGTAAGCATTTATTTGTAAAGTGTCGCGATATCATCACGGGGCTCGCAAAGATGCTTCAAGTCTAATATTTTCAGCGCATTCCTTTGGGGTGCGCTGTTTTTTTTATAATTGTTGAGTCTGATCCGAAAAGGATGATTTCAATCAAAATCGACGCGGAGGGGATTTTTGGACCGGAGCTAACTAATTGTTAGTGAGGATTCAAAAATCTCCCGACAAGGAAGAGTTTGGCAGAAAGGGACTTTTCGGAGGGGGCTCATTGTTAATGCGCTCGCGTTACGAAATGCATATAAAGGAGGAGTGCGCCATTGATGCCTTTGAATGAGGTTCGATATTGTTGAGGTTTTAGTAAAGCAAAACACGTGTCATTTGTTAAGAATGGTAAAGAGGTATTCCCAATTTTTATTCTTTTAAAAGTTGATAAGAAAAACAGCGGCAGCGTGTGACGTTGGCGCTACTGCTGTTTTTTTAATGACAATGGAAAAAGTTTTTCCAGTGCTACCTTTTTGTGCGTTTCAGCCAAAGCTGCTGCCCTTTTTTGGGTTGCTGCCCAACATCCATTCTGTTTTTACTGTACAACGACTCTAAACGCATGCCGAGTTTGTGCGCAATTTCGGCCATCGTTTCACCTTCGTTGTTCACGTGATAAAAGTCCATTGGGCCGCTTTTTCGCTTGCTCTGAAGAAAAATCACATCCCCAGGGTTGATTACTTGATCGTAACGAAACTCATTAAATTTCAATAACCGTTTCACAGATATTTTCATTTCTAACGCAATAGACTCTAGTGTTTCGCCTTCTTGTATGATGATGTATTTCAAAGAATTGGCGTGCATAAGCACCTCTCGCTCCCCATCTGCATTAGAGGCTGCTGTTTTTTTCGGCGGACGCAAATCCCCAACAAGATCGTACTGATGGAGATTGTAGTCTTCGATGAGCTTAATCAATTTTTCTGGATATGTTGGACTAGTAGCGTACCCAGCCTTTTTGAGTCCGTGCGCCCAACCTCTGTAATCAGTGGGATCAAGGTCAAAAAGCGCTGCATACCGTGTGCGATTTCTCAAAAATTCAGAATGGTCGCGGTACGAGTCTTCCACTTTCTTGTATTTGCGAAAACACTCGTTTTTTTTGTCATCGTCGTGATACACGGTTTTGCCTTCCCAACCCGAGTGACACTTTATACCAAAGTGATTATTCGCTTTTACCGCTAGACGACTGGTGCCAGCTGCTGATTCCAATATGCCTTGCGCTAATTTGATACTTGCTGGAATGCCGTAATCACGCATTTCAGATATCGCCAAATCTTTGTAATAGTCGATATACGTGAGATAGGTGGTGTTGTTTTGGGCTATCGCGAATTGGATGCTCAAAAAACCAAAGATTACGATGAATTGCTTTTTCATGCTGTTGCTTTTTTGTTGTTTTCTTTTGTAAGTGCTAATTTTCAATAAATAATGGTGAGGCCTGTTTTTGCTGTTGCGCATTGTATCCAGCAATACCTTGCAACCCTCCGGTGTGTATGAAAAGAATACGACTGCCTTTCGGGAAGTATCCTACTTCAATAGCGCGTATTACCCCAAAAAACGCTTTGCCTGTATAAATGGGGTCGAGCGGAAGTCCTTGTTGGTGCCAGAAATTGATGAAATCTACCAATTCAGGGGTCGTTTTGGCATACCCTCCAAACCCGTACTGCGTAAATAGCTCAAGCACCCCATTGGGCTGCGGTGTTAAAGCCAATATGTCTTTTCGAAGAAATGATCCATCCTTAAACACAGGAATACCTATTATCTCTTGATATGGTTCGCAAGAGGCTAAGATACCGGCCGCTGTTGTCCCCGTGCCACAGGCTAAAGTGATATGACTGTAGGAGGTTGTTGCCTTCGTGATAATATCTTCGCATCCTTTCGCCCCTAATACATTGGCCCCGCCCTCAGGTATGAGATAGAATTCCCCAAAGAGCTGCTGCAACGATTGCAAAAACTGAACACTGTCTTTTTCGCGGTAGGCTGTTCTTGAAACAAAGTGCAATTGCATGCCTGCTGCTTGAGCTGCTTTGAGTGTCGCATTCTCGGTGTAGTGTGCCTCGCCGCGAATAACACCAATACTCCGCAAGCCGAGCTCCTGACAAGCCGCTGCTGTTGCTGCAATGTGATTAGAAAATGCACCTCCAAAAGTGAGTATAGTGTGGTGATGCTTAGCTAGCGCCTCTTGAATGTTGTGCTGCAATTTATACCACTTGTTTCCCCCATAAATGGCGTGTACGCCATCCTCCCGCTTTACTGAAACACGAACTTGTTGTGCTTCAAAAAGTGGGTGGTGGATGTCTTCAATTTTTGGTGGATGTAGCCTTAGTACTCGCAAGTTTTTCCAATTGTAATGTGTTGCTCAAATATACTCACCTTTAGGTATTCACTTTTGCATGACTATCAAAATCTTTTCAACGGTAACAGCAGACAAATCGTCACTTGGCTAACTGTGAAAATGGCCTGTAAAATGAAAAGGTAAACATCAGAAACGACTAAAAAAGAATCGGTTGTGCTGACTTGAAGGGACTAATACCTCTTTTGTTCTTGCCACAAGATGTCGAAAAGCCATAAGGCATTCGTTGGAGTATGTTCCAGTTTGCACAATTTTCGGGTTTAGTAACTCAAAAATCGATTGTTGATTTATTTCTAAAAATCCGAGCGCCCCCTTTGATTCCCGAAGTATATTTGCCGCGTATTCAAATACTTTACACATGCGCGGACAGCTCAAAGACGCCTCGTTTATTACCCAAATTATGGTCCTGATAATGCTGTGCATTCTTTTTGGGGTTGTTTTTTCTTTGCTAGGTGCTTTCACGGCCACTTTGGTCTTTCCTGATGCCAATCTAAGTTTTGCTCAGTTGTCTAGCGGAGGCTTTAGGGATGTTCCTGCCTTAGTGTTGCAATGGGTGCAACTGTTTAGCGCAACCGGTTTGTTTGTGTTGCCTCCTTTACTTTTGGCAGCTTTACTTTCTGAACCTGGTGAGGATTTTTTGGCTGTTTCCAAGCCATTACCGCTGACAACCCTCTTTTTATCGGTTGTGATAGTGCTCGCTTTTTTACCCGTTGTAGATGTATTGACCAATGCCATGTACGCGCTTCCTTTTCCGGAGTCATTAGCGTATTTGAAAGAGCGACTGCTCGCCAATGATGCGGCTAATGGCGAACTGGTGGGCGCCATGCTTTCTGGTGACTCTATCTATAAATTGTTGATGAACCTATTGGTTATCGCAGTGGTACCGGCTATTGGTGAAGAATTGTTATTTCGAGGTACTGTACAACCACTGCTTATTCGCTGGTTAAAACGTCCCTTTTTAGCCATAGTCATTACATCTTTATTTTTTGCTGTAATGCATCAACAGTTTTTTACTTTCCCTGGACTATTCTTTATTAGTTTAATATTGGGCTATCTCAGATATTGGACAGGAAATCTCAAGGCGGCTATGGTTACACATTTTGTGAATAATGGCCTGGTTGTAGTTGTTATTTGGTTCACAGGGATGAGCCCAAATGACCCGTTGCCAGTTGAGAATTCATATATCTGGTCGATTGCTGGAGTATTGCTTACCGCTGGTATTTTATTTACCATTTACAAAACACACCACCGAAATGCCCACCTATAAGTTGTGATGGGCAATGTCTAAAGTGCTGCAAAAAAGAAAGTAAGCGTGCAAACACTTACTTTCTCCGAATTTTTAAAGCATCCCCAATTCTAACTTGGCTTCTTCGCTCATCATGTCTTTTGTCCATGGTGGATCAAAGGTGATTTCTACTTCTACATCGGCTACCTCGTCTATTGACTTTACCTTTTCTTTTACCTCCTCAGGTAAACTCTCCGCTACCGGACAATTGGGAGAAGTCAAGGTCATTAATATTTTCACGTCACAGGCATCGCTCACCTGTACGTCATAAATCAATCCCAATTGATATATGTCAACTGGAATTTCCGGGTCGTAAATATCGCAGAGAACTTCTACTACTAACTCACCTATTTTCTGTAAATCTTGTTCTGTTTTCATGGGGTCAATTTTTATTAGCAAAAGCTAATGCGTAAAATTTCATTTGCTTTATCATAGATACAAGTCCATTGGCACGGGTGGGGGAGAGGTGCTCCTTCAAACCGATGTCGTCGATGAATTTGGTATCTGCGGCCAAGATTTCTTCTGGGTTGTGCCCTGAAAAAACTTCAACCATTAAAGCAATTATTCCTTTGGTAATGATGGCGTCACTGTCTGCGGTGAAGAATAGCTTCCCGTCGTTTTGTGCCGCATGTAGCCACACTCTAGACTGGCAGCCCTTGATGATGTTTTCCTCTGTTTTGTGTTCCTCAGCAATCAGCGGCAGGTTTTTCCCTAGTTCAATTAGGTGATTGTATTTGTCCATCCAATCGTCAAAAAAGGCAAATTCCTCCGTTATTGTTGCTTGCTTTTCAGCAATGGTTTCCATAATTCTTAACTTTATTTGGGTTTTGTAATGCGCATTATAACAACATGGCACAAGCCCGTTTTACAGCGGCCACAAAAGTATCAATTTCTTCAAAGGTGTTGTAGCAAGCAAATGAGGCACGCACGGTACCTGGAATGTCAAAAAAGTCCATAATGGGTTGGGTGCAATGATGCCCTGTCCGAACGGCAATGCCCATTTGATCGAGCAAGGTACCTAAATCATAAGGATGGACTCCTTCTACCAAAAAGGATAGCACACTAGCTTTTTCGGGTGCCGTTCCGTAAATTTTCACGCCCGGTACTTCTTGTAGTTTTTCCGTGGCATACTGCAAGAGTGCGTTTTCAATAGCAGCGATAGTAGCAATGCCGGTCTCGTTGATAAAAGTAAAAGCGGCTCCTAATCCTATCATCCCAGCTATATTGGGAGTGCCAGCTTCAAATTTGTGGGGAATGTCGGCGTACGTGCTCTTTTCAAAGGTTACCGTGGCAATCATTTCACCACCTCCTTGATAGGGCGGGAGTTTCTCTAGCCATTCGCGTTTGCCGTACAAAATGCCTACCCCTGTCGGTCCATAGGCTTTGTGTCCACTAATCGTATAAAAGTCAACGTCTAAAGATTGAACGTCAATCGAAGTGTGTGGCGCTCCTTGTGCGCCGTCTATCAATACGGCTGCACCTACAGCATGTGCTTTTTCAATGATTTCTGCAATCGGGTTTACGGTGCCCAAAGCATTAGAAATATGATTGACTGCCACAAGCTTGGTTCGTGCATTCAATGCAGCAGCGAAAGTGACCATGTCTAATACCCCGCGATGATCCATTGGAATAACGCGCAATTTGGCGCCTGAGCGTTCGCAGGCCATTTGCCAGGGTACAATGTTGGAATGGTGTTCTAATGCGGATACTAAAACCTCATCGCCCGGACGCAAAATGCTCCAAGCAAAACCGTGAGCCACCAAGTTGATGGATTCGGTGCAACCTTTTGTTAAAATTACTTCACCCGATTCGCGAGCGTTTATGTGAGTCTGTATGGTTTTTCGAGCGGCTTCAAATGCATCTGTAGCCAACTGACTCAATTTGTGCACGCCGCGATGCACATTGCTGTTGATGGTTTCATAGTACTTTGAAATAGCATCTATAACCACCTGAGGTTTTTGTGAACTTGCAGCATTGTCAAAATACACGAGTGGCTTGCCATTTACGGTTTGTTTTAAAATGGGAAACTGCTCTCTTATGCGGTGAATTTGTTCTTGTATGGTGATGCTTTGTGTGTGCATTGTTGTAATTTTAATGGGTGTGTCTCATCAGTCGCTTACCCAAGGTGACTATTTTTTTTAGCTACAGCCGAGATGTCAACTATGGCTTTTCGGTGTGTTTATCATACAGTAAACACTAGCAAACACAATCTGTTTGTGGTTCGGTACAATTAATATTTCCCAACCAACAAGTTAATGTCACTGTAGGGTAGGTCAAACCATTCGCCTATAGAAGCATTGGTCAAAACTCCTTTGTAAACATATATACCTTCACGGATATGCTGTTTGTAGCGCAATATACTATCCACCCCACCTTCATCGCCCAAGGCAAGCAGCAGCGGTGCACAAATGTTGCTTATTGCAACAGAAGCCGTACGCGATACGCGTGAGGCAATATTTGGCACGCAATAATGGATGACATCATAGGTCTTAAAGACGGGCTCGTCGTGGTTGGTGAGCTCCGAAGTTTCAAAGCACCCACCTTGATCAATACTGACGTCCACAATTACGCTCAATGGTTTCATATGGGCTACCATATCCGTGGTTACTACGCAAGGGGTTCTTCCGGTGTTGCTGCGGATGGCTCCAATGGCCACATCGCAACGACTCAGGGCTTTTGCTAGTACTTGAGGATTTAGCACGGAAGTGTAAACGGGGGCATACAACGTATCTTGGAGGCGCTTCAGTCGGGTTAGCGATTGGTCAAACACCTTTACTACAGCGCCCAAACCTAGCGCTGTTCTTGCGGCATAAGTGCCCACAGTGCCTGCCCCAATGATGACCACTTCTGTAGGTGGGACGCCAGTGATGCCACCCATCATGTACCCTTTGCCCTCGTGCACATTACTTAGGTACTCCGCAGCAATTAAGATAGAGGTACTTCCCGCAATCTCGCTCATACAACGCACAATAGGCAGCATTTCTTCGTCGTCTTGCAAGTGTTCAAAAGCCAAGGCCGTGATCTTTTTCTCTACGAGTTTTTGAAAATAGGCTCGATCGCGGGCTTTTATTTGCAGCGCAGAAATCAAGGTTTGTTCGGTTTTGAAATAGTCGAGCTCATCTATGGAAGGTGGCTCTACTTTTAGTACAATATGACACTCAAAGGCTTCTTTGGGGCTATAGCAAATTTGCGCCCCTGCTTCGCTGAAGTCTTTGTCGGTAAAACGGGAGCCAGACCCCGCTAGGGTTTCCAAAACAACTTGATGACCGTGATTGACAAGTAAGGCTACAGCATCGGGCGTCAAGGCAATGCGGTTTTCTTGCATGCAGGTTTCCCTTGGCACGCCAATCTGTAGCTTGCGCTTTTTCTTGCCAATTTCTAGCAGTTCTTCTTGTGGTAATAATACGGTCTCGTAAAAGGGTTTTACAGTAGGTGTGCTCATGGTGTAATGGTATTAAACTGAAATATCCGCCTATTTTCCGCAGTTGTTATCCGCACCAAATGCAGGTTTTCTGGCAGCAATCGTTCTACTTTTTCGCCCCATTCAATGATGCACTTGTTTCCGGTTTCCAAATAGTAATCCAACCCCATGGCAAGGGCTTCTTCGTCATCCTCGATGCGGTAAAAATCGAAGTGAAACAAAGTGGCGCCGTTTTCCATCTTGTATTCGTTGACCAATGAAAATGTGGGACTGCTCACCGTGTCGACTACGTGGAGTTCTTTGCAAAGGGCTTTTGTTAGGGTGGTCTTGCCGGCACCCATTGGTCCGTGAACCAAGAGAACGGGAAACTCCCATAGCGCAATGATTTCTCTAGCAACGCGCCGTAGATCGCCGAGGTTTTCAGATTGAAAAATTTGTGGCGCATGCATAGCTAAGTGAGTTTTTGCGCAAGTTTCTCCATCACAACGCGCGGGTTTTTACCTTCGTACAAAATCTTATACACTGCGTTGGCGATGGGCATTTTTACCTCATAGCGTTTTTTTATTTTGGTCAATAAGGCGGCAGCATAATATCCCTCGGCTACCATGCTCATTTCGAGCATCGCTGAGCGAATGGTGTAGCCTTTGCCAATCATGGTGCCGAATAGTCGATTTCTACTGAACTGCGAATATGCCGTAACTAAAAGGTCACCCAAATAGGCCGTTCCATTGATGTCCCGTTTGATGGGCTTTACGGCTTTTATAAAGCGCTTCATCTCGCGCACGGCATTGGAAACAAGAACAGCTTGGAAGTTGTCGCCATACCCCAAACCATGGCAAATACCTGCGGCCAAAGAATATATATTTTTCAAAACGGCAGCGTATTCGGTACCGTAGATGTCGTCAGAAATGGCAACTTTTAAATATTCACATTGAAGCGCATTGGCCATTTGCTCTGCGTGGTGCTGACTAATGCTTGCAACAGTGAGGTAGCTCAAGCGCTCCATGCTCACTTCCTCTGCGTGTGTGGGGCCGGTGAGTACGCCAATTTGCTCTAACGGTACACCCATTACTTCATTGAAATAATCGCCAACAATCAAATTATCGCCAGGTACAATACCTTTGATAGCGCTGAAAATCACCTTGTCTTGCAAGGAGACAGTCAAGGTTTCTAAGGCGGATTTCAAAAAAGCAGAAGGTATGGCAAAAACTAAGTAATCGGATTGGGCAACCAAACGATTGAGGTCTGTCGTAATGTCTAAATTCTCGGTTTTTAATTCCACAGAACTCAAATATCTCGGGTTGTTGTGGTATTTTTTGATGTGCATAACAGAGTCTTCACTGCGCATCCACCAACCGACGTAGTCATGATTGTCTGATAAGACTTTTACAATGGCTGTTGCCCAGCTTCCTCCACCTATAACGGAAATAACGGGCGGCTTTCCTTTTCTTGCTTGCGTTTCTTCCATTATAAATTCACTTTTACCGTTCGTTTTTTGCCGTCGCGCTCTAAGGCAATTTCCACCGCTTGACCTTTCCGTAAGGCGGATAATGCCTGCATGTAGCTGTGCACATCGTGAATCTGCATGTCGCCAATTTGTTGAATGATATCGCCGCGCTGCAAACCTGCTTTTTCTGCGGGTTTTCCTTTAGAAACCCCGTCTAAACGCATGCCTTTTCCACTAAATACATAATCGGGTACAACACCAAGTGTTACTGAAAATGAAGGGGCCTTGCCACTTTCAGCAGTTTCAGTTTTTGCAAAACTCATTTTGGGTTGTTTGTCAAATTCAATAATCATGGATTTAACCATGTTAGCCACTAGTTCGATGCCTTCAAAGTTGATTTTCTCTACAGCATCGCTTGGCTTGTGATAGTCTTCATGTGTGCCTGTGAAAAAGTGTAAAACGGGAATGCCCAAATTGTAAAAAGAGGTGTGGTCAGATGGGCCAACCCCGCTGATGTTTTGTATTCCATTGTACTCGTAACAATGTTTAGTTTCTAAAACTTTACTCCAAAGATCAGAGGTTCCCGTACCGTTGATGATAAGAGTTCTTTTTTCGTCCATTCGGCCTATCATGTCCATGTTGAGCATGTAGTTGATTTTTTCGACCATAATGGTTGGGCTACTAGTCCAAAATTTTGACCCCAAAAGCCCCATTTCTTCTGCTCCAAAAGCAATGAATAGAATGTTGGTTTCTTTGATCAGTGTGTCGGTTGCAAAATAATTAGCTACCTCAAGCAAGGCGGCAACCCCACTGGCATTGTCATCTGCTCCAAAATGAATTTGAGGCTCTCCCCGATAGCGTGAGCTGCTATTGCCATAACCTAAGTGATCGTGATGGGCGCCAACAACAACTGTCAAATCCGCTTGATTATCTTTGTAGGCAATCACATTGTTCGTGGCAACGGGTTGTTCGGCCATTTTTGTGTTAATGGTCACGTTTTTTCGAGACCACCGCTTGAGGTATTTTGCCGCTTTGGGATCTGTTACAAAAACCACGGGTACACTGGTAGTCTTTATTCGTGTGAATTCAGGTGATGGATCTGAAGCGTTTTGATCGGGATTAATCAAAATAATGCCGCTCGCCCCAAGTGCTATGAGGTCGTCGATGCGCTTTTGCAAACTGGTGTACTCGCGAAAAGCTGAATGGGGGTGAATGCCATCCGGCGAAGAAATGTTTAACACAGCAATCCGCCCTTCCAACGACGTAATGCGCTTGAGGTCGTCGCGTTTTAATTTAGGGGCACGGATACCGTATTTTACACTTTTGGTTTTTCCTGTAATGGCATCCTCAGAACTGTATCTAACGGGGTAAAAGTCTGTTTTCACTTCCAATGAGCCTTTTTTGGTCTGCATGGTGGCTAGGTCGTAGTTTACAGGGTTGAAAACAATAAATCCTTGTAAAAAACTACCATCTTCGCCTTTTGGTTCTAACTGCATCCGTTCAAAATGATCAGCAATAAATGTTGTTGTAAATTGGTCGCCCGCTGTTCCCGGAGCTCGGCCTTCTGCGTTTTCTGTGGCAATCTGCATCAAGACTTCTTGCATGCGACTCAGCACTTCTGGATCAGAATCGAAACAAACATGATTTTGACTGGTACCCAATAAAACCGCAAACAAAAACGCGGCACTAATTACATATTTCTTGATCATAAAAACGATATTCTTTTGAAAGTTTGCAAGTTGACAGCTATTCGCTGTTGCCTCAGTGATGCTTTTAAGCAAGCAACAAATATAATACATCAAAGGCGGAGCGGGCAATGGAAATCTTAGGCTTATTCGTCAGGGGTTTCTTAAGTGTTTGTAGGCTTGGCTGAAGTTGCTATTCAAACCGGTTTGTGTGGCCATGATAATGTATCTTTGTGCCAAATTCTTTTTTATGTCCACCTCAAAACTTGTTTACCGCGAAGGATTGCGAACGGAAGCCATTCACCTCAATAGCCAACAATCCATTATTACTGACGCTCCAATTGACAATCACGGATTAGGGCAGGCGTTTTCGCCCACAGACTTGGTGGCAACAAGCTTGGCGAGTTGCATGCTCACAGTTATGGGGATAAAAGCCCGAGACATGGGGTATCCTTTGCAAGACACCTATGCTGAGGTAGAAAAAGTAATGGCATCTGGCCCAAGGAGAATTTCAGCCATTTACATTCAAATTCACTTTTCATCTAATGCAGACGAGAAAACACGAACAATTTTAGAGGCTACAGCCTTACATTGTCCAGTTGCAAAAAGTCTGCATCCAGAAATAGAACAGTCCGTCCAGTTTTATTGGCCAGCTGTTTAAAACAACTCTAATCCATCACAAAGGGGAATCCAATTAAAACACAAAACACATGAATAAAATTGCACAACTGGAGCCCGCTGGGCTTTGGAGAAATTTTGCTGCCCTCAATGCCGTCCCACGACCATCAAAGCACGAAGAACGCGTGATTGCTTTTATGGTAGATTTTGGAAAACGACTTCAATTGCCCACTCATGTTGATGAGGTCGGTAATGTCATTATAGCAAAACCCGCCACAAAAGGTATGGAGGACCGCGAAACGGTAATCCTCCAATCACACCTCGATATGGTGCACCAAAAAAATAACGATACCGTTTTTGATTTCCATAAAGAAGGCATTCAAATGCTTATCGACGGCGATTGGGTAAAGGCAAATGGCACTACCCTCGGAGCGGACAACGGAATTGGAGTAGCAACCATTATGGCACTTTTGGAGTCAGATACTATCCCGCACCCACCGCTTGAAGCCTTATTTACCATAGACGAAGAAACAGGTATGACGGGAGCTATGGGCTTAAAAGGGGGCTTGCTTAACGGGAAAATATTGCTGAACCTCGATACAGAAGACGATGACGAATTGACCATCGGCTGCGCCGGAGGGATAGATACAACAGTATCCCGCCAATTTGAATCACAGCCCATTGCCGATACAGAAACAGTACTACAGCTCACTGTAAAAGGACTTTCTGGAGGGCATTCCGGAATGGATATCAACAAAGGTTTGGGTAATGCGAATAAAATAATGAATCGATTGCTTACCACAGCCAATCGCCATACGTCAATTGCTCTAGTTTCCCTCAATGGCGGTAGCTTGCGAAATGCCATTCCTAGAGAGAGTATTGCAGTTTTTGCCTTGAGTACAGCACACCTGCCCGCTGTTCAAGCCGCCTTTGAACACTGCACCGATATCATTAAAAGGGAGTACGCATTCACAGACCCTAACCTCGTTATTTCCTTGGCCGAACAGCCAAATGCGAAACAAGTAGCCTTGTCCCATAGCGATACTTTGGGCGTACTTCATGGAATCAATGCTTGTCCAAATGGCATTATACGATTGACACCCGAATTGTTGAGCGCCGTTCAAACCTCCACTAATATTGCACGTGTGACACTAGAAAACGGCCATTTTGAGGTCTTAATTCTAAGCAGAAGTAGTGTGGATAGTGAGAAAATGGAAGTGACAAAATCTATCGAAGGCGCTTTTTATGGCATTTCAGCAGAAGTCACACACAGTGGGTCTTACCCAGGTTGGACACCAGCGCCAAAAAGTGCTATTGTAACCATTATGCACAAACTATACAACGAACTATATAACGAAGAACCCAAAGTAATGGCTTGTCACGCCGGTTTGGAATGTGGTATTTTGGGGCAAAATTATCCAAAAGTAGACATGATTTCCTTTGGGCCAAACATACGAGGCGCGCACTCTCCCGACGAACGCGTCCAAATCTCATCCGTTCAACGCTACTGGGATTATTTATTGAAAACGCTGGAGCGAATTCCTGCGAAAGCATAATTTCAAAAAAGCGGTTGTTCAAAAGCAGCCGCTTTTTTTTGCCGTTAAAAATTGTTAAACGGGCTGTCAGTTCATAACTTAGGAATGTCATTTGCGTTATGACAAAGACAAAAATAATCAACCAAATTTTTTTTAGTTTAGCAATACTTAAAGCCACTACAAAATGAAAAACACACTTAAATTCCTTGGCATCGCCATTCTTGGCGGAATAATAAGTCTCACACTTTTTAAAATGTTTTTCGAACAAGAGAAAAACATCACCATTGTAAATGAGAATCCTGCAATTCCAGCTCTTCGAACAGGATTGGCTGCGGCGGCAGTAGATTTCACAGAAGCTGCCGAAATGACGGTCAACGCTGTAGTACATGTCAAAACCTCCATGCAAACCACAGGCCCGCAGTATTCGAATCCTTTAGAGGAACTGTTCTTTGGGTCGCCTAGAAATCGAGCACCCCGCACCGTTACGGGCAGTGGATCGGGTGTTATCATTACTGAAAACGGATATATTATAACCAATAACCACGTAATTGATAAAGCTCAAAAAATATTAGTCACCCTCAACGACAACCGCGAATACGAAGCAGAGGTTATCGGTACCGATCGCGCCACTGATATCGCATTGCTGAAAATCAAAGAAAAAGGACTTCCTTTCTTGTCGTTTTTTAATTCTGATGAGGTACGCCTCGGTGAATGGGTGCTTGCGGTAGGTAATCCCTACAACTTGACCTCTACTGTTACCGCAGGTATCGTGAGCGCAAAGGGGAGAAACATTAATATTATTCCCGATCAAACAGCTATAGAGTCTTTTATTCAAACAGATGCCGCAGTGAATCCGGGAAATAGTGGTGGTGCTCTAGTAAATGTTAATGGTGATTTGGTTGGAATTAACACTGCGATTTCTTCACAGTCAGGCTCTTTTGTGGGATATTCTTTTGCCGTGCCTTCCAATATAGTCAAAAAGGTAGTAGAAGACATGATGGAGTTTGGTTTGGTGCAACGCGCATACCTTGGCGTCAATATTTCAGATATTAGCACACAAATGATGGATGAACTTGACTTGCCACAGAAAAATGGAGTGTACGTCAGTGGTATCCTCGACAATGGTGCTGCCGGTGATGCGGGAATCAAGCGAGGCGATATCATTGTAAAGGTAAATAACAGAGAAGTGAAGCGTACCAGTGAACTCCAAGAAGCTATTGGTCGTCAACGCCCGGGAGATAAGGTTACTGTCGGTGTAATTCGAAAAGGAAAATTACAAGAGTTTGAGGTGCAATTGCGCAACAAGCAAGGCGAATTAACCCCGATTGTAACGGATAAAATCGAGGGAGTTGCGCTCCTTGGGGCTACGTTTAAAGAGTTAGACGCCGCCACAAAGAAAAAAATGGGCGTCACCAATGGAGTTTCGGTTAGTAGTTTGATAGATGGAAAATTGAAACGCGCAGGAGTCACAGAAGGATTTGTGATTTTGAAAATAAATAACCAACGTGTAAATACCCCTGATGAAGTTTCAAAAATTGTCAATGGGCTATCCCCAGGCGATGGCTTGCTGATTCAAGGTATTCACGCCAATGGCAAGTCCGATTACTTTGCATTTGGAATGTAAAGTTCAATATATTTCACGCTTTTTTTATATCAAAAAGAGCCCTCTTCTCTGCGTTGAGGGCTTTTTTTAAGCCCTTTTTTTTGGGTGTTTTGAATTGATATAGTATGTTTAATCAGGTATTTGTGGTATTTTAAAATGGAAAGACGATGAATCAAATAGAAAAGTCCTTAACAACACTAGATCCCATTTTGCGTTTTGTCAAAAAGAGTTCCTTCAGTTCCTACTTATTGTTTTCCGCAGCCTTCCTGGCGCTTGTTTTAGCAAATTCCCCTGCGCATAGTTTCCTACAAGCATTGTTGTCAAAAACCATTGGTTTTACCATTGGTAACTTTGAGGTGTACAAAAGTTTATTGTTGTGGATTAATGATGGCCTCATGTCTGTGTTCTTCTTTGTTGTGGGTTTGGAGTTGAAAAGAGAACTGATTGCAGGGCAGCTCTCAAACCCAAAGAATGTGGCCATGCCCATTGTTGGTGCCATTGGAGGAATGCTTATTCCGGCTATTATTTTTTCGCTATTTACAGCAGGCGGAAGTGCCGACTCGCAAAGTGGGTGGGGAATTCCAATGGCCACCGATATTGCTTTTGCTTTGGGGGTTTTGTATTTATTAGGGCCTAAAGTTCCCATACAATTAAAAGTTTTTCTAACAGCTTTGGCTATTATTGATGATATTGGTGCCGTAAGTGTGGTAGCCTTTTTTTACACCGAACAGATTTCTTTTGTGAGTTTAATTATTGGAGGAAGCATATTGAGTGTCATGTTTCTACTCAATAAGCTCGGTGTACGTCGGGTACTCATTTATGCGGTTTTAGGAATAGGAGGCGTCTGGTTGGCTTTTTTGCTATCCGGGGTCCATGCTACTATTGCAGCTGTGTTAGCCGCGTTTGCCATTCCAGCAACACGAGAAATCGACAAAGAAGCCTACCTAACCAACCTCGCGCAATTGCAAACAGATTTGAAAGTAGCAAAGTCTGCCCAAGCCAATAAATACTTGCTTTCCGCTGATGAGGAAAACATCATTGGTGAAATAACCAGGATTTCAAATGCGTCGATTTCTCCGCTTCAGCGCTTGGAGCACAGCATGCACAGTTTGGTGTTGTACATTGTAATGCCCATTTTTGCATTGGCAAATGCGGGCGTGGTTATTGACAGCAATTGGTTCTCCATGCTGATGAGTCCTGTTTCTTTAGGGGTTTTCTTTGGCCTTATATTGGGTAAACTTGTTGGGGTCTTTGGTCTTGCCATGTTGGGAGTTCGGTTGAATTGGTACAAAATGCCAAAGAACCTCACCAAGCAAATGGTTCTAGGAGTATCGTTTTTGGCAGCCATTGGCTTTACAATGTCATTGTTTATTAATACATTGGCATTCGAGAATCCGATGTATATTGAGCAAGCCAAGATGGGGGTTCTTACGGGCTCTTTGGTGGCTGGTTTACTAGGGTATTTTATTTTGAAAAAGGAACTGAGAAAAACTAAAATTGAAGCGTAAGTAAACATATGGAAGATCTAAATCCCTTTTATGCGGATGCATTGTGGTTGAGTATTGCCTTTCTCTTTGGATTGATTGCAAAGCGAATAGGACTGCCGCCCTTGGTAGGGTTTTTGGCGGGAGGCTTTTTAATCAACTTTTTAAACCTACACGATGCCAATCTTGAATCAGCTATTGCACCAATGGCGGATATTGGAGTGATGCTGCTGCTGTTTACCATCGGATTAAAGTTAAAAGTAAAGTCGCTCTTTAAAAAAGAAATATTGCTGTCGGCTTCACTGCACATGACCTTGACAGTGGTTGTTTTGTCGAGTTTGTTGGCGTTGTTGAGTTTTTCAGCGCTGCATCTCTTTGCAGATTTGCCGTTGCATTCATCTGTCGTCATTGCGTTTGCATTGAGTTTTTCAAGTACGGTTTTTGTCGTCAAAACACTTGAGGCAAGAGGAGAATTTGATTCCTATCACGGGAAGTTAGCCATAGGAATACTGATTATTCAAGATATTTTTGCGGTGTTGTTTTTGGCGCTATCAGATAAAAAGATTCCATCGCTTTGGGTGCTGCTACTTCCTGTTATACTTTGGGTGCTCCAAAAATTATTAAGTAAGTTATTAGACTTACTAGAACACGGAGAGATGGTTCCCGTTTTTGGTTTTTTTGCCACATTTATTGCGGGAGCTTTTAGTTTTTCCCTTTTGGGATTAAAACCTGATTTAGGAGCACTCATTATGGGGATGCTATTAGTCAATCACCCTCGAGTAAATGAGTTGTATGACCGAATGGCGGAATACAAGGATTTCTTCCTAATAGCCTTTTTTATCAATGTTGGGTTGGTGGGTCTGCCGACACTTGCCACCATGTCGACTGCACTGATTTTATTACCTCTTATCATTTTTAAGGGTGTCTTGTTTCTCTTTTTACTTTCTCGATTCAATTTACAGCCACGAACGGCCTATTTGGGAGCATTGAGCTTGAGTAATTTTAGCGAATTTGGGCTGATTGTTGGGGTAGTGGGATTAAACATGGGTTGGATTACTGAGGAATGGTTGGTTGCGCTAGCACTACTTATGTCGCTTTCTTTTGTAGTGGCAGCACCGCTAAATTTGTATTCGCATAGAATATTCAATCACTTTAAAGATTTTATTTTGCGTATCAATAATGTTAAAGATACAGAAGACGCGGAACCTGTTGACTTTGGTGGTGCAAGTTATCTTGTAATTGGTTTGGGAAGTGTGGGCAAACCCGCATTTTTGACCCTCCAAGAGCGGTTTGGAGAGAAAGTTTTGGGCCTTGATTATGACAGTGATAAAATAAAAACGTTAAAAAACAACGGCGCCAACGTAACTTGGGGCGACCCAACGGATTGTACGCTTTGGGATGCCGTGGATGCGAAATCTTTAGATGCGATATTCCTCACCATGAGCGATGTTTCTACAAACTTGAATATTCTTTCTGCCCTACAATCTGTGCAGAATAGAAGTTTTAATGTTTATGCACTTTGTCATTACCCAGATCAAAAAGCTATTTATTTACAAAACGGTGTTGATTTTGTTTTCGACTTCAAATCCTATCTAGGAAAGAATTTTGTAGAGCACGCATTGGAAAATAGACAGTTGTCTTTGTTGTAAAACTTCGCTAATGGATAAGTGAAGGCATTAAAGTATATGATTTTCAGTGAGATGGTTCTGGTAAATTAAAAAGTGATTTATCATGGATATAAAAGTAAGTTTTCATACATTTGCAGCCCAAAAAATTGAAGTCGGGCAAAATCTCGACTGTTAAAGCATTTGTTATGAAAAAAGGCATTCATCCAGAGAACTATCGTCCCACAGTTTTCAAAGACATGGGAACAGGCGATCAGTTTATTACACGTTCATGTGCAGAAACTAGAGACACCATCGAGGTTGATGGCGTTGAATACCCATTGGTGAAAATGGAAATTTCCTCCTATTCACACCCTTTCTACACTGGAAAAGTTAAACTTGTTGATACCGCTGGTCGTGTGGATAAATTCCGCAACCGTTACGGTAAGTTTAAAAAGTAAAAACCGGCACAATTGTGCAAAGACAAAAAAACTGCCGCTTCTCAAAAAGAAGCGGTTTTTTTATTCCCCGATTTGTGATTAAAAAAGGGAGCTCACGGAGCTCCCTTTTTTTGTTTTTGGCAATAATTTGGTTATGGGGTGACCTCTGTCAAAATGGCTTCGTCTAGTTTCTCAAATGTCTCAGGATTGATTACTTCCATTTTTACAGTCTCTCCATCTATATGGAAAAAAACCAAGGCGTTCTGCGTGCTGAAGTTGGAGGCGCTCTCTGTCCATGGCGTTTGTTCCTGTGCGTAATAAGGCGCACCAGCAGCACCATTGTTAATTTGCCAAATGGAACGCTTCCGGCTGAGTTTCGGTAGCGTCCAGTCTTCTGGGTAAATGGTTGTATTAGGAGTAATTAGTGTCTTAGCATAATTGTGCTCATCACCAGTCAATATGGCGACTACCTTTTCTGATTGATTCACAATGACGTCGAGAAGCTCGTCCCGCCTTTCTAGGATACCTTTTTCTAATGGTTTCCCCCCGACATACGAACGATATTTATTATTCCCTCGATACCACATGTCATCTGAAACATGGCCCCCGTTAGGAAAAAAGGGTGTGTGCAATGTCAAAAAAATATGCTCCACGGTAGTGTCTTTTTCTAGTTGAGAAATGGTGTTTTTAAACCATTCCAATTGGGCATCCATGATGTAAGCGTGCAGTCCACCGGATGTCTCTTCCACCAACCGTTTGTTTGGGGCATACCAATAATTAGAATTGAGCACAACCACTGCTGTATTGCCATATTGGTAATGAAACACCGTTCTTCTGTAGGGTGGGAAGTTTTGATTGTTTGGGTCTGGGTCATAAGCGGTGTTGTCTTCTGAAACTAGTCCGTTCTCAGGGTTGACAAAGTTATTCGCAAAAACTACTTCTCCCGACTCCGTGTCATATGGGAAACGATCCAATGATATGTAGCCACTGCCTTTTTTTGGGCGAAAACGTCGTGAGAGTGCTTCGTGATTGCCAAAGCTGATATACCACGGAATGCCAAATGCATAGGGCTCTATTGCGCGCTTCCAGTTGGCGTATTGCAAATTCATTTCATCTGGCGAAATGGAGTAGCCATTAATTAAATCTCCAGAAAACTGAACAAAAGCTACTTCTTTGTGATGCGCCAAAGCGGCAATTCGTTTCATGATGTAGGCATTTGCACCGTAAATATTGCGCTCACCGCCACCATTGCCAGCGCGCGAATCACTAGCATAAGCAAAAGAAAAGGGTACTTTTGCTCCAACAGGAGGAGCCGTTTTAAAAGTGTGACATTGTTTGTGCCTGCCAGCAGTAACACAATATTCATAGTTGGAATCCGCCTCTAGACCAGCGATTGCAACCTCGTAACGCGACTCACCAAATAGCCGATGTGTTTTTCCATTCGCGGAAAGTAGAATGGTGTCGGAGTCACGCAGCGATGTTAGAGAAATGACAAGACTTTCAGAGGTTACATTGTGAATAAATGGCCCCTCAACAATTGTGGGAGCTACAGTGAATGGGCCTTTCCCAGAAAAGGTAACCCGACCGTCGTAAATCATCTCACCTTTTTGATTGACAATTCGGTAGCCTATGGTACCATATCCTTTTTCAGCCCAATTTACCATATCGTACTTTTCACTAAATTCTTTTGCAATGGCAATGCTTGCTCGGTGCTTTTTGATGAGAGCTGCGCGTTTAAAGAAAACCGGTTGTGGGTGGACGGTTTCGCCGTAGGGAATTAATCCAAAGTAAATTCGCCCTTCCTCAACAGCTGGAATTTCAAAACGCAACCCGTCAGCGTCACCGGTAATGGAGCCGAGAACCCCGGTTAGGGTGTAAGCAGGCGCTTTAGTATCTTCAAGCCACTGCTCGCCATCCACCATAAAAAAAAGCCGACCTTTCTTGTCAGCTTTTAAGTTGGGGTGTAATTCGATAGGGAGGTTTTCTTGAGCTAAGAGGAGCTGCGTGAGGGCAGCAAAGAAAAACAAGAAAATAGTTGGTTTCATGTATGAGGGTATTTAATCCAAACGAAAAGCAAGATTGAGTAGGAATGAGGTCCTAGTCCAAGTTTGAAAAGCAGGTTGTGTGATAGGCGCAAAAGGGCGCACCTCTACATCAGAAACAGCCGATGCTATTGTGCCATTGATTTCAAATTTAGCGCTTCGATAACCGATGCCTCCCGAAATTACTCGAACGATACCGTCGTCAGAAAACTGTTCGTATGGGCTGTTTGTGAAATTATAGCCACCACGCACAAAGAAGTTGTTTTTACGAGCTTCTCCGCCGATACGGATGTTGTGCACATTGGTTAATTCTTGACGAATGAATTCATTTTCACCTCGCAATCCACCAAATTGCTCGAAACTGGTTCTGCCAAAGCGAGCAGCTCCGAAATTTGTAAAGTTGTAATCCAAGCTTAGAAAACCAAACTTATTGATGATATAAGCTGCGCTCAGCGTTGCGTTTGCAGGCGTAATTACATTGTACGTGCTAGTGATAATAGGAGAAGGGCGAAAGCTATTTAGTTGGTCAAAATACGTTTCACTTATGGCAAGTATGGACGGCGTGGTTGCCGAAGCGCCTACCCGAAATTGGTGGGTTATTTTGTAAATGATACCTGCCCGTACATTAAGACCTGTGCCTCGTTGTTCTAGAGTGCTGCGGTAAAACACTTCTTCGGGATTGTCTTGCGCGAAGCCTATTTCGCTGTGAAGCAATTCCTTATCAAATGTGTAGTTAATGAAATTTAACGTAGCACCCCAATGCAATTTATTGTTGATGGCCTCTGAATAAGTAAGCCCGATTTCACTGCGTCTTCCTCTAGTTTCAATGGTTGTTTCTGTATCAAGTCGATCAAAATCAAGGGGGGTAGTATAATTACCGCCTCCCTGGTGCACCAGAAAGCCTGCGTTAAGGGCTTCCCACTGCGCATCGGATAGATTATCAGGTAAAATAGCATTGCTAGTAGCTCCATCCACCCAGCTATCTATAATAGAATAATCGGCGTTTTGTGTAGTAATCCTATTCGACATTCTGAAGTCAGCCATTCGATTTATCGTCAAGCTAAAGGCACTT
The DNA here is from genome assembly GCA_022565875.1 of Schleiferiaceae bacterium. Classification (GTDB taxonomy): domain Bacteria; phylum Bacteroidota; class Bacteroidia; order Flavobacteriales; family Schleiferiaceae; genus JAIULY01. The sequence goes on from JAIULY010000006.1 coordinate 24,545, forward strand.
TTTTTGTTATTTTTTCGGTCTTCAGATATGGATACATACCCGAAAGAAGGCAGGGAAAAGCTTGGAACATCTCTGTAATTTGGGGTCCCGAAATAAGTTCCTTCTGAAATATTGTTTTGGATGTTTGTGGTGAACCCAAACTCACTTTGTCTAAAAACGGAGGCGCCCGCAGGGTTGACATGAATGGCGGAGTAATCATTACCTAAGGCTCCAAATGCTCCACCGGCACCTACAAATCGCGCCGAACCATGAAGCCCTGTTTGACTAAATCTGATAATGTCCTCGATTCCTTGTGCCGAAATGGTGGTGCCTATTAAGCCAGCAAAAAGGGATGTAATTATAATTTTTTTCATGAGTATAGCGATAATGCAAAAGTCAGTAATCCGTTAGTGTTCCTGAACGACTTGAAATTAACAAATGTTTAAATTTGGAGGTAAAAAAAGGCGCTTTCAATTTTGAAAGCACCTTATAAATTTGGTGTTATCTTCTGCCACCACCACCTCTAGAGGGTGAGGAGCTTCTACTCGGCGCTGAGCTTCTGCTCGGTGCAGCGCTTCTACTGGGTGCAGCACTTCTGCTTGGTGTAGCTGAGCGACTAGGGGCGCTGCTTCTCGCAGGAGTATAGCTTCTCGTTGGCGCAGCGCTTCTGCTCGGGGCAGCACTTCTTGAGGGTGCTGTAGATCGTGTTGGAGCAGTAGAACGCTGTGCAGGCGTGTAGCTGTTGTTTGAGCGAGCTGGCGCGGCACTTCTACCTTGTTGGTAGTTTCTATTGTTGCTCGGCGCAGTAGCTCTTGCTGGCGCAGCTTGTCTGGTGCTGTTGGCGCTTCTATTTACATTCGACTCGTAATAATTTCTCGGTTGAACCTGGGTTCTCGCGGGAGCAGTTGTACGAGCTGCTTGATTTGTAGCGCGGTTGGCTTGTGTAGCTGTACCTCTTGCAGGTGTTGTTGTTTGCGTTGGTGTGCGCGCCGCTTGCACAGCTTGGTTTCTAGATGTTTGTGTTGCTACACGACCAGCGGTATTGTTTTGCTGAGCTGTTGCTTGACGTACTCTAGAGTTTCCAATGGCACCTTGTGTGGTTCCACGGCTGTTGTTAGCTGTTGCGCCGCGGGTAGCTGCGGTATTTCTAGCGTTGGCGTTGTTGCCGCGAGTAGCCACAGTGCCTCTGTTTGCGGTAGTATTGCCACGGGTAGTGGCCGTATTTCCGCGTGTGTTTGCTGTTTTATTTGTTCTACCAGCTTGCGTTGTTCTATTATTAGCGTAGCGTCCTGGAAGTAAGCCAGCATTTCTGCTGTCGCGGTAGCGTCCCATGTTGGCGTTTTTGTTGTAGCGAGATGCGGGTGCATTTCCTCTGTAGGCAGTTCTACCGAAGCCACCGCGGGGGCCTGTTGCTCTTCTGTAGCCTCTAAAACCATTGTCGTAGAAACCTCCAGCCCAAAGGCCTTGTTGAAAGCCGTGGTGGTAGCCCATCATGTAGCCGCCGCCCATTCCCCAGCCGCCCATTCCCCAGCCGGGACCCCAGAATGGATCGTAGAAGCCGCCCATTCCCCAGCGAGGACCAAAGCCCATTCCGAATCCAGGTCCCCAGAATGGATCGTAGAAGCCGCCCATTCCATAACCGAAACCGAAACCGATGCCGATTCGTGGACGCATTCCCCAGCCGCCCATTCCAAAGCCTGGCCCCCAGAAAGGATCATAGAAGCCACCCATCATCATGGGATTCATGCCCCAGCCGCCGCCCATCATCATGCCGCCGCCGCCGTAATAATTGTTGATGATATTTCCTCCTCCAGCAGTTCCCATCGCTTGTTGACGGTTGATGGCAGAGTTGTCATTTGGATCATAGTAGTCAAAATCTCCACCTTGGTTGCCTTGCATTTCGGGCTCAATAGGCGTGTTTTTCAAATTACGTGATGCCTGTGCTAGGTTCACACCGCCATAGGTGGGGTCGTGGTAAATACCATCATCGTAATAATTGTTGACTACACGGTTGCTTGTGGAGCAGCTTATCGCGAAAGCTCCTGCAACTAAGATTAAAAGAATTTGACGTTTCATAACTCGTAATTTATGGGGTTATTTATATAGCTTTGCAGCTTACTAAATACAATATTCGTACCAAAGATACATTTCTTCATGGCAAAACATCTTACAACTCGAAAACAGGACTATTCCAAGTGGTATAACGAACTCGTAGTTAAAGCAGATCTAGCTCAAAACTCGGGAGTTAGGGGCTCAATGGTCATCAAACCTTATGGCTATGCCATCTGGGAAAAACTACAGCAAGAACTCGATCGTCGCTTCAAAGAAACGGGACATGAAAATGCTTACTTCCCACTATTTATACCCAAGTCTTACTTCAACAAAGAAGCATCGCACGTAGAGGGCTTTGCCAAGGAATGTGCCGTTGTGACACATTACCGATTAAAGAACGATCCAGTTAGCAAAGATATAATTGTTGATCCAGATGCAAAACTAGAAGAAGAATTAATTGTGCGCCCAACCTCGGAAACGATTATTTGGGATACCTATCGCGATTGGATTCAATCGTACAGAGATCTGCCTATCTTGGTCAATCAGTGGGCAAATGTGGTGCGTTGGGAAATGCGTACTCGGCTGTTTTTGAGGACTTCGGAGTTCCTGTGGCAAGAAGGTCATACCGCGCATGCTACCGAGCAAGAGGCCATTGAAGAGGCTGAGCAAATGATGAATGTTTATGCTGATTTTGCGGAAAAATTTATGGCAATCCCCGTAATTAAAGGGGTTAAATCGGTAAATGAACGCTTTGCAGGTGCCATTGAAACGTATTGTATCGAGGCATTAATGCAAGATGGCAAAGCATTGCAGGCTGGTACTTCACATTTTTTGGGACAAAATTTTGCCAAGGCCTTCGATGTGAAATTTCAAGATCAAGACGGCAAGGTAAAGCACGTTTGGGCTACCTCATGGGGGGTTTCCACACGATTGATGGGCGCTTTGGTTATGACCCACTCCGATGATAATGGTCTCGTATTACCTCCTAATCTCGCTCCTATCCAAGTGGTGATAGTACCTATATATAAAGGTATGGAAGAATTGGAGCGCGTTTCGGTGGTCGCCAATGAAATTGTAGCGGAATTGCGTGCATTGGGGATTTCTGTGAAGTTTGACAATAGGGATACCTACAAACCTGGTTGGAAATTCAATGAATACGAACTCAAAGGTGTGCCCATTCGCATTGCTATAGGACCAAGAGATTTGGAAAAAGGCGTTGTGGAAGTGGCCCGAAGGGATACACTGGAAAAAGAATCGCTTGCTACACAAGGTTTAGGCGGGAAAATTAAAAACCTACTAACCCAAATGCAGCAGAATTTGTATCAAAAAGCCCTTGACTTTAGGGAAGAAAATACGCATCGCGCCGATTCTTGGGAGGAATTTGTGGATATCATCGAAAACAAAGCAGGGTTTGTTTATGCACATTGGGATGGTACGCCTGAAACCGAGGAAGAAATCAAGACCAAGACTAAAGCAACCATACGCTGCATTCCTTTAGATGCAAAAAAAGAGATTGGCAAGTGTATTCTAACTGGTAAGCCATCAGAAAGACGTGTTGTTTTTGCTAGAGCCTACTAGGTAATCAAGCGAAATTTACATTTTTTTGCCCGAGTCAAAATAAACGACTCGGGCTTTTTTTTGGTAAATGTAAGCAGAGATTTGATAGTTTTAAAACAGAAAGAAGAAGGTGAAGCGGATGTGTGTTAATTTAATGTATCTGAAATTCAGCAATTAGCGAAAGGTAAAAAAAATAATTAAAACACTTGCGGGAATTGAAAACGTATGTATTTTTGCCACGCAATAAAAACAAGGGGGTAACACTCTTGAAAAAGCTGCAAAAAGAAAAAATATTTATTTTTTTGTTGCGTATTTGAAAACTTGTTTTAATTTTGCGCTCCCGTTTAAAACGGTGTTAATTGAAATACTGGCCCATTCGTCTATCGGTTAGGACATCAGATTTTCATTCTGAAAAGAGGGGTTCGATTCCCCTATGGGCTACAATCTTTACAGCATAGCAAAACAATGGCAAATCACAAATCAGCATTAAAAAGAATCCGTCAATCAGAGAAAAGACGCATTCACAATAAATACTATCACAAAACAACTCGTAACGCAATCGCTAAATTGCGCACAGCAACGGAAAAGGCTCCAGCAGTCGAGTCACTTCCTAAAGTTGTTAGCATGATTGATAAATTAGCTAAGAAAAACATTATTCATTCGAATAAAGCGGCAAACTTAAAGTCTAAATTGACGAAGTTTGTAAATAGTCTTTAATTCCAATGTATTACTTATTGAAGTCCCTGTAAGGGACTTTTTTTTTGTCTTATATTTCGTTTGTAGCGATAGTTTTTATATTTTTGACGGATAAAACCTTCAAATTTTAAAAATGACAAACGGAACAACCATTAAGCATTGGGGAGAAGCCGATCGGCCCAGGGAGAAGCTATTGCAACGGGGAAAGGGAGCTTTGACGGATACCGAATTAATTGCTATTTTGTTGGGAACCGGAACGGCCAAAGCCACAGCCGTGGATATTGCAAAATCTATTCTCCATGCAGTGGACAATGACTTATCAAAGTTGGCGGGTCTCACAGTTGGCGACCTTATGAAGTTTAAAGGGATTGGTCAGGCAAAGGCCATTACACTAGTTACTGCTTTCGAGCTTGGTAGACGAAAAGAATCTACCGAGGTGAAGTATACCAAAGTTTCTAGTAGTCAAGATGCCTATGCTGCGCTTTATTCTAATCTAGCTGATTTACAGGTAGAGGAATTCTGGGCTTTGTTTCTCAACCAAGCTAATAGAATCATGAAGAAGGAACGTATTTCATCTGGTGGTATCACTGCAACTTTGGTAGATGTTCGCGTTATAGTTCGTAAAGCCCTTGAGTCGAACGCTACAGGAATAGTGGTAGCTCACAACCACCCAAGCGGGTCCTCTTACCCTTCCTCGGCCGATAATACATTAACCATGCAAATAAAAGAGGCTTGTGGATTTCTCAACATCCGTTTGTTGGATCATCTTATTTTTTTCCACAACAATTACTACAGCTACGCCGACAAAGGGTTATTGCCTTGATTTCTCTTTAATGACGAACTGCTGCTGTTTTTAGAAAACAAGCTCACGAAAACGATACTCAGGTTCTTGAAATAGTGTAATTTTGCCCATGCAATAAAATAGCCGGCTCCATGTTGTGGAGTCGGTTGTTTTTTTGAAATTCTTATTTCAACGGTTTTTACCATAATATATTTAACATGCTTGAAGGGGTGCTTCGTTATGCCCAAAACTTTTCGTCAATGTTGGGGGATGCCAACTATAGAAAGTTGCTTTTCAGTGAGATAAATAAGTATTTCTATCTCAATACCTATATCGACCAAATTGGAGACCCGGAAAAGGACCGTGCGTTGCGGATGGTGATAGCGTGGTTGGCAACAAGCCAAGACGCCATGCGGGATGATGGATTTGGCACGTTTTATATAAAATCAGGGTGGACTAGCTCCTATCCCGAGACATCGGGCTATATTGTGCCCACCCTTATTGATTATGCTGGTCTTACGGCGGATACAGATTATATTCATCGAGCCACGCGCTGTTTGGATTGGCTGCATAGCATTCAATTCCGGGAAGGTGGCTGGCAGAGTGGTTATGTGCATCAGTTGCGTGATGCCGTTGTTTTTAACACTGGGCAAGTCGTGCGCGGTTTGTTGGCTGGTCAGGCATTGGGAAGACCTGACGACTTAGCTGTTGCCGCAAAGGCCTGCCATTGGATGGTAAAAGTTCAGCAACCAGAAGGTTATTGGAGCAAGCACAATTTCCTCGGTGTTGCCAGGGTTTATGATAGTTATGTTGCGGCTCCTATGTTGAAAGTTGCACAGCTTACTTCAGACAAAGCCATTGAAAATGCAGCCCTCAAAAACTTGGAGTGGGTAGTGTCCCAAAAGCAGCAAGCCAATGGTTGGTTTATCGATTGCGACAACACACGACACAAGAATCATATGCCCATTACTCATACTATAGCCTATACTATTGATGGGTTATTGGACAGTGGTTTGCTTTTGGGAAATGACAACTACATTAAAGCAGCTGCATTACCCGCGCAAATTTTAGCAGATCAGTTTTTGGAAAAGGGGCGCTTGAGCGGACGTTACGATACCAAATGGAACGGACATGAAAGTTTTATTACGACAGGAGGGGCGCAATTGGCTATTATTTGGCTGAAACTCTATCAATACAATACAAACGACGCGCATTTACTTGCTGCTGCCAAAAAAATGAATGCCCTTTTGGCTGCACTACAAGAACGGTCGGTTGCGGAGTCACCAAATACCAAAGGAGCGCTTTTTGGTTCCTTTCCGCTCTGGGGTAAATATGAAGCATTTGGTTTACCCAATTGGGCCAATAAATATTTTGCAGATAGTTTGATGTTAGAAATGAAATTGCGATGAGAGACTTTTTGAGGAGTATAACCCCTGGAATTGTTTTGAATTGGGTACGCAAAGCTAAAAAAGAAAAGCGCCGACAACTTCTCAAATCGGCCCAAAAGAATGGAGACATTCTCACTAAATCAGCAATTATATCCGATTTGAAAGCCCTTGGTTTACAAGCTGGCGATACAGTTTTGGTGCACGCATCGATGGGGAATATAGGTTTTTTAGAAGAGGGACCTAAGACAGTAGTTGACGCCTTGCTGGAAGTTGTTGGCCCCGCGGGAAATCTGGTAATGCCAACCTCTCCCGTAGCAAAATTGCAATACGATTACATGGGAGAAAACCCTGTGTTTGACGTTCGAAACACCCCTTCTGCTATGGGGAGTATATCAGAGTACTTTCGGGTTTTGCCCGGTGTTGAACGGTCTATGCATCCAACAGAGCCGCTTTCGGCTATTGGGCCCCAAGCCCATTGGCTCACAAAAGATCATTTTGGTGAGTTGACTCCTTACACCCAAAACTCCCCTTTTTATCGGGTGGCAGAACTAGATGGTAAAATTTTGTTATTAGGAGTTACTGTTTGGGTATCAACTAGCTTACATGTATTGGAAGATGCTGTTCCTGATTTTACTTTCCCTATTTACCACGACACGATATTTGAGGCTCATATTGTAGATGCTGCGGACCAACCTCATACAATGAAAACAAAAGTGCATAATCCTGTGATGTCGAACCGCAGAAAATGTGGCGGTTTGCAGTCTGTATTTGATCGTCACGGCATTACTACACATGGGAATGTAGGAAAAGCAGCTTCCCAAGTGCTGTCTGCCAAAGGAAAGTTGCGAGTGATGGTTGAGGAGTATTGTAAAAACGGAGTAACCATGTACACTCCAGAAGGTATTCCTGATTGGCAACCTTTGAAAACTCCAGCGCTATGGCCAAAAGAGTAACGGTTTGCACAACACAAGTAACGCCCCGGGTGCGTTATGTTTTTTCGTTGCTGCTTCAAGATATATTGGGTTTGGAGGTTACGTATGTTGATACAACTACCGCATTGCCTGCGAGTACTCCCAAAATTCACTATTCAGAAGAAACCGGAGAGGGGGTGCACGTTTTTCCAGCAGGGCTTCTGTTTCAGAATGATATTTTTGAACCAACCCTCACAACACTGGAATATGAAGGATATTTTGCGTTTTTTCGAGTGCCTGTAGGCGATTTTCCGTTTGATGTATTTAGTGCGAGTTTTTATTTGGCGAGTCGCTATGAGGAATACCTCCCCCACATTGCGGATGTTCACGGCCGTTTTAAGGTAGAGAGTAGTTTGGCCTTTAAGCACGGTTTTTTGCGCATGCCCATCGTGAATTTTTGGGCAGAAAAGTTGGGAGAGCTGCTCGTGCAGCGTTATCCAGACCTTCAACTTTCGCTTCCCAGCTTTTCCTTTGTTTCTACTGTTGATGTAGATAATGCTTTTGCTTTTTACGGAAAGGGAATTTTCAGAACAATTGGAGCTATAGGAAAAGATATGCTCGCATTGAATTTTCAGCAGTTGTTTCAGCGGGCAAATACGCTTTTAGGACTGGTAAAAGATCCTTATAATACATGGGGTTATCAATTACAAATGCAACAAAAATATCAATATCCAGCCATTTACTTTATTTTATTTGCGCCATTTGCAAAAAATGATCGCAACGCATCGCCCCAAAGTCATGCTTTTCAGCGATATATTAAAAACGTAAACGATCATGCTCAAGTGGGATTACACCCCAGCTATCAAAGCCATGAACAGGATGAATTACCCCTGAAGGAAAAAGAGCGTCTGGAAAGGGTTATTAATCAAAAAATCACAGCAAGTCGACAGCATTATCTAAAAATGAACCTTCCTAAAACCCTACGTCAGTTGCATCACATGGGCATCACGGACGATTATAGTATGGGATATGCTGAATCGCCAGGTTTTCGCGCTAGTTTGTGTACACCTTTCCGTTTTTATGATTTAGAGTTAGAGACGGAATTGCCGCTGCGTATCCATCCGTTGGTGATGATGGATGTAACTTACATTGACTATCAAAGACTTTCATGTAAAGCTGCGCAAGAAGACATTTTGGAATTGTTGCAAATGGCAAAACGATTTAACGGGGAGTTTGTTAGTGTATGGCACAACCGCACCTTCAGCGAAAGCGAGCCAGAGTGGAAGGGATGGAACAGTGTTTATGAATCAATGATCGCAGCAGCATGTCAGTAGTAAAGTTTGTAGAGGGAAAGGATATCGATTTTGATAAATGGGATGCGGTGATTCAGCGTGATCCTTATGGTAATATGTATGGTTACTCTTGGTATTTGGATATGATTGTTCCCGAGTGGCACGGCTTGGTTGCCGGGGATTATGAAAGCGTAATGCCGCTGCCAACAGCCAAAAAGTTTGGTTTGGATTATCTCACTCGTCCGTATGGTGCGCAACAATTAGGTATATACTCTAAAGACCCTATTTCTCAAGAATTGGTCAATGCATTTTTAAGTGCAATACCCAAAAAATATAAATGGGTAGATATCTACCTCAATCAGCACAATCCTGTTGAAGGAATTTCAGGGAGGGGTATTACTGTTACCCCTCAGGTAAATGTAGAATTGAGTTTGGAGGTTCGTTACTCCTCTCTTTTCGAGTCTTATTCTAAACAAACCAAGCGCAACCTTAAAAAGGCGCAGAAGTTTCCTTTACAGCTTTTTGAACATGACAGCCCAGATGTTTTAGTGAGCTTGTTTCAGCGGAACAAAGGGAAAACGCTAAGCAACTTAACTGAAGAACATTACAGCAAAATTAAGCACATCATGTATGTCTTAATGCACAAACGAAAGGGATATTTGTGGACCGCATATGATGATAGGAATTCGATTTGTGCTGGAATTTTTTTCGCGGATATAGGAAATCGTGTGATTTTACTTTTCAGTGCTAATGACGCCTATGGAAAAGAAAGTCACGCCATAACTTGGTTGCTCGATACTTATTTTCAAGCCAAGGCAGGTGGCAATCAAATTTTTGATTTTGAGGGGAGCAATATTGAGGGACTCAAACAGTTTTATTTGGGCTTTGGTGGAGAAGCGCTATTGTATCATCGCGTAATACGCAATATCTTGCCTTTTCCATTGCGTTGGTTAAAGTCTAATTAATTAACTTTTTATAAGTTTTACAATAGAGCGATGAAAGGAAAGTACAGACATTTATTTTTCGATTTGGACCATACGTTGTGGGATTTCGAAAAGAATAGTGAAGAAACGTTAAAGGAGTTGTTCGAGCACTATAAGTTGTATACAAAAGTCCCCAGCTTTGAAGATTTTCATGCCACTTATATTCGGGTAAATAATGAGAAATGGGCAGCCTACCGAGCCGGTATTTTAGATAAAAGTACGTTAAGAGCGACGCGTTTTTTGGATACACTTGCCGCGTTTGATGCAGCGGAGGCTCCATTAGCGAAAGCACTAGACGAGCAATACCTATCCCGTTCACCCTACAAAACTCATTTGATGCCAAATACCCTTGCCACTTTAGATGTTTTGAGGAGTCATTTTGAGTTGCACATCATCACCAATGGCTTTGTAGAGGTACAGCGCACAAAAATTGAAAACTCAGGACTTCAGCCCTATTTTTCAAAGCGTATTTCTAGTGAGGAGGTTGGCGTCAATAAGCCTGATCCTAGGATATTTTCGCACGCGTTAACGCTTGCTGGTGCGGGAGCGTCAGAGAGTTTGATGATCGGAGATAATCACGAAGCCGATGTGTTAGGCGCTGCAGCTGTTGGTATGGATCAAGTGTGGTACAGGTTGCAGGACTCTGGAAAGGAGGAGGTTGCAACTTATATTATTGCAGATTTGGCGGAGCTAGTTGAGCTTTTACGCCATTGACACAAGAAAAACAAGACCTTGGATAAGCGATAAAGTCAACAAAAAAACTTGTTGCAGAAATTACAAAAATACTGGGGTCAAAATGCCTAAATTTGCCACCCTAATGAAAAGTTGAATAGATAGAAGCTCATGATATCAAAAATTCTCGGAAAACTATTTGGATCCAAAGCCGACAAAGACATCAAACTCATCCAACCTTATTTGGATGCCATCAATAGAGTGGCCCCAGCGATAGCCAGTCTCAGCAACGATGCACTGCGCAACAAATCCCTTGAGTTTCGCCAGAAAATAGAAGAAGCAACGAATGCACAAGAGCAAGAGATTGCTGCCTTGCGCGTTGAGATTGATGCTGAGGAAAACATCGATCAAAAGGAGTTACTTTACAATCAGATTGACACCATTAACAAAGCTATAGTAGAGACAACGGAAAAGGTTTTGGAAGACATTCTTCCGGAGGCTTTTGCTGTGATGCGCGAAACAGCCAAGCGTTTCAAGGAGAACGAATGGGTAGAAGTCACCGCAACAGATTTTGACAGAGCTTTGGCCACTCGCTATGGTCACATCAAAATTGAAGGAGAGAAAGCCCTGTGGCACAACCGTTGGAATGCCGCAGGTACCGAGTTTGTTTGGGACATGGTGCACTACGATGTACAATTGATTGGTGGTACAGCATTACATCAAGGAAAAATTGCCGAAATGGCAACAGGTGAAGGTAAAACCCTTGTGGCCACACTGCCGGTGTATTTGAATGCGCTACCGGGGAAAGGGGTGCATGTGGTGACGGTAAACGACTATTTGGCTAAGCGTGACTCTGAATGGATGGGGCCCATTTACCAATTTCATGGGTTAAAGGTAGATTGCATCGACAAGCATCAACCCAACTCTAATGAGCGTCGCAATGCCTATTTAGCAGATATTACCTTTGGAACGAATAACGAATTTGGCTTTGATTACTTGCGTGATAACATGGCCCGAAACCCGGAGGAATTGGTGCAGCGCGGCCACAATTATGCCATTGTGGATGAGGTAGATTCCGTGTTGATTGACGATGCGCGTACCCCGTTAATCATTTCAGGGCCTACGCCAAAAGGTGATTTACACGAATTTACGGAATTAAAGCCTTTTGTGGTAAAATTAGTGGCTGCTCAGCGTGCCAAGGTTACAGAGGATATATCAGAAGCCAAGCGATTGATAGGTGAAGGCGATACGGAAAAAGGCGGGTTCATGTTGCTGCGTGCTTATCGCGGATTGCCCAAAAACAAAGCCCTTATCAAGCTGCTCAGTCAAGATGGCATGCGCTCTCTATTGCAAAAAGTGGAGTCGGTTTACATGCAAGAGCAGAGCAAGAACATGTGGAAAGTAGACCAAGAGCTTTACTTCACCATAGACGAAAAGCACAATCAGATAGACCTTACTGAAAAGGGCATTCAGTTGTTGAGTGACGATACAGATGCCGACTTTTTTGTAATGCCAGACATTGCAGCAGAGATTTCTGAATTGGAAGTCAGTGAACTGTCACCGGAAGAAAAGAAAGAAAAGAAAGAAAAGTTTTTGCGTGACTTTTCGGTTAAGAGTGAGCGCATTCACACCATGAATCAATTGTTGAAGGCGTATACCGTTTTCGAGAAAGATGTAGAGTATGTGGTGATGGACAATAAGGTGAAGATTGTTGATGAGCAAACGGGTCGTATCATGGAAGGGCGTCGTTACTCTGATGGTCTACATCAAGCCATAGAGGCCAAAGAGAATGTGAAAATCGAAGCCGCTACACAAACCTATGCGACGGTTACGCTTCAAAATTACTTCCGAATGTATAACAAACTGTCGGGTATGACAGGTACAGCGGAGACAGAAGCGGGCGAATTTTGGGAGATTTACAAATTGGATGTTGTAGTAATTCCCACCAATCGTCCCATAGCCCGCGATGATAGGCAAGATGTTGTTTACAAGACACGTCGAGAGAAATTCAATGCGGTGATTGATGAAATTGAGCAATTGCGCAACGCCAATCGTCCGATTCTTGTGGGAACAACGAATGTTGAGGTTTCTGAGTTGCTTTCGCGATCGTTGAAGTTGCGTAAAGTACCGCACAACGTATTGAATGCCAAGTTACACCAAAAAGAAGCAGAGATTGTTGCTGTAGCAGGACAGCCTGGAAAGGTAACGATAGCGACCAATATGGCGGGTAGGGGAACAGATATCAAGTTAGCTGCTGAGAGTAAGGCAGCAGGCGGGCTAGCGATTATTGGAACGGAGCGTCATGATTCACGTCGTGTGGATCGCCAATTGCGTGGTCGTGCGGGACGACAAGGAGATCCGGGAAGCTCGCAATTCTTTGTTTCGCTTGAGGATGATTTGATGCGAATGTTTGGCTCTGAACGCATCGCAGGAATTATGGATCGTCTTGGCTTGGAAGAAGGTGAGATGATACAGCACAGTATGGTGACGAAATCCATTGAGCGCGCCCAGCGAAAAGTGGAGGAAAACAACTTCGGTGTTCGGAAGCGTTTGCTTGAATACGATGACGTAATGAACTCTCAGCGCGAGGTGATTTACACGCGCCGCAGAAATGCCCTTTTTGGAGAGCGTTTGAGCGTAGATATTGCAAATATGATTTATGATACCTGCGAGTCTATTCTAGCAGAATTTCATGAGGCTAGAGATTATCAAGGTTTTGATTTTGAGGTGTTGCGTGTTTTTGGGTTTCAAACGGTTATTACAGAAGAGGAATTCAATAAGTCTAAAACAAATGAAATTCAGGAAGCGCTTTACGGAAATGCATTGCGAAATTATACCGAAAAGAATGTTCGCATAGCGGCTTCGGCTTTCCCTGTAATAAAGAATGTTTACGAAAGTCAAGCACAAAAGTTTATCAATATCGTGGTGCCATTTACGGATGGTGTCAAGGCCATTCAGGTTGTAACTAATTTAGAGCGCGCCTTTGAAACTGAGGGTAAGCAGTTGATTCGCGATTTTGAAAAGAATATCACTCTAGCGATTATAGACGATTCTTGGAAAGAGCATTTGCGCGACATGGACGACTTACGTCAGAGTGTGCAAGGAGCTGTATATGAGCAAAAAGATCCCTTGTTAATCTACAAATTTGAGTCGTTTAAGCTGTTTAAGTTATTACTTGAAAAAACAAATAAAGAAGTAGTGAGCTTTTTGTTTAAGGGCAATTTACCAGCTCCGGATGCTTCACAAGTACGACAAGCGCCTGCTGCAACAAAGCCGGCTCCGCGTTTGAATACCAGCGGTCCAAACACAACCACCACAGCAAGAGGTAATCAGCCACAGCGCCAAGCACCTCCAAAACAACAGACAGTTGTGAATGACTTGAAAATTAGCCGCAACGAACGCGTAACGATTTTCAATGCTGTAAGTGGGGAGAAGCAAACACTCAAGTACAAGCAAGCCCAGCCTATGATAGAAACAGGACAATGGCAATTGCTAGATAAATCATAAATACAGGAACTGGAGGTTGTTATGCAACCTTCAGTTTTTTTAGCCCCATAGCACATTTTGTGCTCAAGAGTGCTTGGATAACTTTAGTGTTTTTAATGGGTTTGAAGGTCATTATCTTTTACCAAATCACATTGAGGAAATAGGTTTAGAACCGCACCGAAAAATCAGTTCATTACAACGAACATGGCGAAAACCAATAAGCCACTTTTAGTTTTATTTGTCACTATTTTTCTTGATTTGTTGGGCTTTGGTATTGTGATACCTATTTTGCCCATTTTCGCAAGGGAGTTAGGGGCGAGTGGTTTCTTAATTGGGCTCATTGCAGGCTCGTATAGTTTAATGCAATTTGGTTTTGCAACTTTTTGGGGAGGTCTCAGTGATCGCATCGGACGACGCCCTGTCATTCTTATAAGTATTGGGATAATGGCGGTATCCTATCTCTTTTTCGGATTTGCAACAAGCATAGGAGCGCTCCTTGTTGCTCGCGTTTTAGCCGGTATTGGCGCTGCCAACCTTTCAGCAGCCCAAGCCTATATATCTGACATTTCTACCCCAGAAAATAGAACTAAGAATTTTGGTCTCATTGGCGCAGCTTTCGGTTTAGGGTTTATTTTTGGTCCCCCAATTGGTGGGTTTATAAAAGAACATTACTCCATCGAGTGGGTAGGGTATTTTACTATGCTGCTTTGTGTTGGGAATTTTGTTTTGGCTTATTTTGCGTTGCCAGAGAGCATTACCGCCAAGAATAAAACGGCGGCCATATTGACGAATCCGGCAAGAGATATTCTGTTGGGATTAAAGCGCAAAACCATACGAGAATTACTTACCGTAAACTTCATCTTTATATCCGCCATGAGTATGATGCATGTGACTGCTACATTGATGTGGGTAGAGCACTATGATTTCTCAGAAGCAGAAGTCGGGTATGTTTTTGCGTATATAGGCTTTTTAGCCGTCTTAATTCAAGGGGGGCTTATTGGCTGGTTTAATCGCAAATTTGGTGATTATAATTTATTGATTATCGGAAACATCGCCATGTGTATTGGTTTGACATTTTTGCCCTTTGTGCCACCTAAATGGTTTATACCTCTGGCGTTGCTGTTGTTGCTGTTTATTTCTTTTGGCAATTCTTTCCTCACGCCGACTATCAACGCGTTGATTTCAGACAATGCGGCGAATCATGAAAAAGGAAAGTTACTTGGTACTAACCAAAGTTTGGGGTCTTTAGCCAGAGTTGTAGGGCCCATTTTAGGAGGAACGCTTTATGGAATACAGTTTCAGATTCCGTATGTTGTGTCGGGAGCTATTATGATACTGAGCGGAGTATTGTCGTATCGAATGATAGCCTTGCACAGGAGTCAAGAGGGGTAGTTGGAGACAGTATTATTGAGTAGTTAGGTATGATGCGTGGCTTGTTTCTTAAAGTTTATGCATATCGCAGTTTAATCCTTTAAATTTGGGTAGGGAGTTAGGATAGTTTCGATGCTGCGTTGGGGTATTCATGTAATTATTCTTTAGAGGTATCAATTTAAGCGCTTATTACAATTTGTTTATTACCAAAGTGTTCATTGCCAACCATCCTAGAAATAAGGTTGTCAAAAATAGTTACCTTGGTTTGAAAACGATTTATTCGATAGCTAAATTCATTCAAATACCGTGAAATGTGTCAATCATGTAGGAATTGATACTTCGCAACCAAGACTTTAGCTGATGAATTACTGTATTTATTTGAAAGGAGGTTCCTGTATTAC
>JAIULY010000007.1 GCA_022565875.1 Schleiferiaceae bacterium
ACCGACGCCGGCGGCTACGTGTACCAATACCTCTTCTACAGCCCCTTCGGCGAGAGTTTGTATTCGCAGCATGCACAGACCGGGGAGTACAACACGCCGCATCGGTTTAATGCGAAGGAGTTTGACGTGGAGACTGGGAATTACTATTATGGGGCGCGGTATTATAACCCGCGGGTTTCTGTATGGTTGAGTGTTGATCCGTTGGCGCATAAGTATCCGAGTATGTCATCGTATGTGTTTACGGGGAATAATCCTGTGCTTTTTATTGATCCAGATGGTAAGAAAATAATTTTGTCTGGTCTAACTGAAGTGCAAAAAAAACTATTTTATAAAAACGTTACTGCATTAAACCAAACATCTCGGGTATTCAATCATATGTATAATGATTTGCGTGTTTCCGAAGAATCTTTCACTGTGAAATCCCCACAAGCTTCTCCAAAAAACTTGGTTTTACTTTCAAAAACAGCTGGCTATTTTAGAGAAGGAGAAAATGGAAAACATACTATTGCGTTGGATAAATATAACAATAATAGTGGTTATACACCAGCTACAATTAGTGAAGAATTTTTTCATGCAGGCCAATACCTTTACAACAAAGAAAATGGAATAAATCAGACTTCACTTTCTGCGGAAACCGAGGCTAGAGTATTTAGAGCATATATAGCCTATGAAATTTTAAATGGTGAAGAAACTGTTGAGGGCTACACGCTTGAAAAATATGTAAATAACTTTTTGCAAAACGAAGCAGTTGATGATTATTTTAGTGTAGTCCACGCGGGGCAAAAACCAACAGATAAACAAACCAAGGCCTTTAGAAGCGCAGTAGGAGGATTAGCTAGGGAGGTAAATACCCGGTATAGTCAACTTGAAGGCTGGAGACCTGGAGAACAAGCGGATACATTTAATGGAGCAACACCATATTTTGATGAATTATTAAATCGTTAGTCATGAAAAAGCAAGGTTTTTTTTTTCTTATTATGATCTTGAGTTGTTTGTTTTTTGGGTACTTTTTATTTCAAAACAAGAAAAAGTTAATGGACTGTACTTATGAGAACGAAATTTTAAAAAAAGAACTGCTTTTTTTATCGAGAAGTATTCCTTTGGGCACTACTTATAACGACATTATTGAATCTTTAGAAACAAACAATGATATTGATTATTTTATAGAAATTTCTAAGACTAGATGCCCCAAGTCTATTTCTTACCGAAACAGTAAAGTTTATTTTGAGGAATGCAGAGTAATTAAAGTAGAAATCAAGAATTAAGATTGTCGCATTTTACAACATACATCACTACATTTACGACCCCAACGGAACTAGATTAACGAATCCTTCGACTCCGCTCAGGAGGAACCCGAACAAGAAGCCAAACGGCGAAAGCACACTCCGGTACAGCCAACAACTCGGCGCTACGCAGCACGTGTTGGCCGCTGTTTCACGGTGTATGTGAGTGGGGATGATGGGTTGTGTTTAGAGTTTCCATTAAAAAACATGATTGAGTTTTTTTATCCAGAATTAGAACAATGCAGCCATGAAGAACAGAGGTTTATTTTTTTTCTTTTTCATTTCTTTAATTGTTTTGAAATTAAAAGGACAACCAAGCATTCATTTGCCCAAGTATCAAGTGGAAATCTATAAAGGGCTAACACTATTTGGCACTGAGTGTATTATTTATAATCATGAAGGGATTCTTTTAAGAAAAGACAGTGTTCTGTTTGGAGGTAGATCTTTTATTTTTTTGGGATTGCACCAATTGCATATGGAGAAGCTTATTGATTTAAATACATTACTAAATGAATCTAATGGATTATTTCAAATTCCAGATACGATAAAAGATGTAAACGGGAATTTTCCTTTTAATTACCCAATTCGAATAATTGTGAGACAGCTAGATGGAGAATATTTCAAGAAAATTTTAGACTACAATTTTACGGATTTAAATAGACCCGATGAAGAAATAATAATAAGTGAATTAATAAAAAAAATTAACGACTTAATACCAAATGTATTTTCTTACTACAGGCTTTAGATTAGAAAACCTTTAGAGGCTAGCTGTTTTAATTTATCGTGTTTAAATTATTTTGCACGATGGCGCACTTTTTATTGATTTCTAGCAATTCTTCTAGTAGGTATAGAAACCAACAGAAAAAAACACTGTTTTTTTTGATTTAAAACCTTATAAATGAGGGCAATAGAAGTGAAAGATTTGGCGGTTTTTTAAAAGACAATCGAAGATGCAATTTTTTCAAGCACAGAAGTCCGAATAGATGGAGGATAAAAGTTTTGGGATAATCTGAATCAAAAACTTATAGAATCAGAAAAAACTAAACAAGAATAAAATGAAAATAGCATTTAAAATTTTAGGGGTATTAATTCTTCTTTACTCAGCGTTTATCAAGTTATTTACCAGTGTTTTTGATTTTTTGAATAAAAATAGTGATTTGAGGTTTTGGTCATCTTTTTTTGAAAGAGACTTCCCGAACATAATAAGTGTTTTTTCAATGGTTTTCTTGTTATGGCTTTTGATCAAACCTAGTAAGCAGTCTAATCGAAATTAGAAAAACACAGCATCGGGGATGTCGGTATCCAATTGAATCTGGAAGCCACCCCTCCGCGCCGTAAAAAACTTTTACAAACGGCTTTCTCTCACGAAAAAAGGACTGTGCCTTGTAGGAGTTTTGGGGTGCCCACCCTGCCGAAAATAGGCCTTATGATGCAGGAGGCTTATGGTGTGCAGTTTTTTCGCTGGTTGCTGTTTTTTACCCAAAAGAACGATTTTGTGTTTGAGGGCGTGGCAACGGCATAGCGTAGTAGGTAACGGCAAGTATAGAAAGCGCCCGAGTTTAAAACCCGCAATAGATTTTTCAATGCATATTGCGGGTGCCGCGTTCCTCAGGCCTTTCGAAGCTGGAAGCGTGGCGTTTTGTTATTATATTCTTGGTCTTGTACTCGGGTTTCTTTTGTTGTGAAAGCAAGAAAGGACTCGAACCGTATTATTGTCTTCGTTGATTGTAAAATACAGTGAATGTGGATATCGCTTAATCTTTAAAGCCCGAACGTTTTTATACCGAACTCTAAAAAATGGATTGTTTTCTAAGGTGCTGAATGCTTCTTTGAGAACAGTAATAAAATTTTCGGGAGCATCCACGCTGTAAAGCGCGTAGTAATCAATCGCATTTTCAATTTCTTTTTGAGCTCGTGGTGAAACGAAAATTTTATAGGCCATACTTTTTATTGAGTTGGCTGACAGACTCTTCTGCTGTTAGATAAGTGCCTTCATCTTCCTGCAAACGGTCATCCAAAACGGCTTTCATATCTGTGGTAAGTTCAAAATCGCTCACGTCTTCTTCCACAATAATAGTGATGGGCTTAGATTTAAAGGTAGCCTTAATGGCATCCAAAATATCGGTGCTTACTTCTTGTGCTGATTTTAAATGATATGTAGTGTACATACTATCTTATTTTGAAATTTGTAAATTTTGCTCAAAAAAGGGCTGGAGTTTCTGTTTGGAAAGCAGTATATCAATGACTTTATAAACGGTTTGTTTATTGTCTTCATGCCGTTGCTCGACCAAGTGTTACTCTTCACTATCTGGCTTGTTTCCATTTTAACCGCCAAAGGCACAACATTACCAAAGTTTAAATACTATCGGTGTCCTATAATAAAAGGATAGCGAGCTTTTGGTATTGGCCACCGGCAAATCACTTTACCACATTTTCCAGCTTGTTAGTATCGCGATTGCAAATGTTTAAATTTGCCTACTCCTTATATTTGCATCAAGCTTTTGTAATCTTGTTTTCGCCTAACTGTAGCGCCTGTTTGCATTCGCTTCAGCTGATACAAAGATAAAAAAGATATTAGATGGATTTCCATAAAATAAACTAGATGTGAATACTTAGAATTCCTCTGTACCATAAAGAACAACTACCAATTAAATCAAGTTGCATTTTCACGGCGTATATCACTATATAGAAGACCCTAATGGAACTAGATTAATGAATCCTTCGGCTCCGCTCAGGAACCCTCCTTTGGCTCCGCTCAGGACCCGAATAAGAACCCAAACGGCGAAAGCACACTCCGGAACAGCCAACAACTCTGCACCACCAAGCACGTGTTACATACGCACATAAAGTATGTGCGTTTGCGTAATTAAGAAAGGACATTTCTCACGCAAAGTACGCAACGGGTTTACTCGTAAAGGCACGCAAAGTATCTTTTTTTTGAGAGCTTTGTAAGGGTCTGCCCACTCAAGGTAACAAAACAAAGACAAAAGCAACCAAATAGTTCCCAACCAAAAAGGGTTTTGCCCTGGACGCAGTATAGGACAAGGCTTTGTTATGGAGTTCAACAAATGGCATAGCCCTGTCATCTCAATGGCAGCACAACGGGAAAGTCGAAAGGCTAGAAACCCTCACGATAACAGCAAACGGGTTTTATAATCCACTTTGTTTTACTGTCACATTTGCCCTTATGGTTTTAGTAGTTGTGAAAGTTTTGCAGTGGCCATCAGCGTGCTACTGTTAACAGGGTTACCGTGTTTAACTTGCGAAATTCAGTTGTGCTGATTTGGCCTGTTGCCTACCATTGATAGCGGATGTTGCGCTGCGCCAGCGATTGTAATGGAAAGCCCGGAGGCTTGGCGACCTTACGCTGGCGCGAGTGGAGGAGGCTGGGAGGCACGAGCAGACCCCGCACACCGCAGCCAGCGTGGGAGCCGAGGCGAGGACTTGGAATGGAAAGCGCGTTTGGCGCCCAAAACATCAATCTAAACATCACTTTGCTCCGCTGGTTTGTGCTTTCTTTTTGCCGGTTGAGCGCATCAATCGCTTTTCAATTTCTACAAGTATAAATAGTGCAACGGCATAGCCTATAATCCACCCCCAATACTGACCCTTGATAGGCGCTGTATCGAACAGGTAGTTGAATGCTGGTAAGTAGGTAAACAGCAATTGAAAGACGGCGAGTACTCCAATGGCCAAAAACGCATAGGGATTGCTAAAAAATCCTTTGCCAATAGTGGGGTAATAGGTGAATCGGCAGTTTAGGAGGTACAGGGCCTCGCACGCCACGAGTATATTTACGGCAACAGTTCTAGCAATTTCTATTTCGATGTTGGCGTCGCGCATGGCTCGGTAGGTAAGGTACACGGCTAGTGCAATTAAGGACGATACAAACACGATTCGCCACACCAAGTACCCATCGAGTATGGCGGCACTGCTGTTTCGAGGTTTGCGCTGCATCACCACGGGTTCACTGGGCTCAAAGGCCAATGCGATGCCCAAGGTAACGGCGGTAATCATATTCACCCAAAGTATTTGTGCGGCAGTAATGGGTAGCGATTGCCCTAAAATAAGTGCGGCCATAATTACCAAGGCCTCAGCACCATTGGTGGGTAACATGAAAAGAATGGCTTTTTTCAAGTTTTCATACGTGGTGCGTCCTTCTTTTACTGCGGCTGTAATGGAGGCGAAGTTGTCGTCGGTGAGCACCATATCCGCGGCTTCTTTGGTTACTTCGGTTCCTTTTATTCCCATAGCAATGCCCACATCGGCGCGCTTGAGGGCTGGCGCGTCGTTTACCCCATCGCCGGTCATGGCCACCACTTGGTTTCGCGTTTGCAATGCGGTTACCAACCGCAATTTGTGCTCGGGTGTGGCTCGTGCAAATATGTGGGTGTCTAACACTTTTGTGGCGAGCTCTTCATCTGTTGCGGCTTCTATTTCTTGTCCTGTCATGGCAAGGCCTTTTTCGGCAATGCCCAACTTTTCCCCGATGCTTTGTGCGGTTAAAACGTGGTCGCCGGTGATCATTTTCACTTGTATTCCGGCACTTTTGCACTGGGCTATGGCGTCGTAGACTTCGTCGCGAGGTGGGTCCATCAATCCGGCAATGCCCAAAAATGTCAACTCCGTTAAATCACGGTGGTCGATGTTGGTGGTTTTACTTTTGTCTACAACCTTAATGGCTGCGGCAATAATGCGCTCTCCCTCTCCGGCGTGTGCCTCTATTTTTGCATTCCAAAAATCTGGATCAATGGCTTCGTGTTCACCGGAGGCGATAAACTGTTTCGCACTCATTTCGATGAGCTTCTCCGGGGCTCCTTTGATGAGGTAGACGCATTGGTCATTTTCAAGTGTTGTTGCAATGGCCATGTATTTGTGCGCTGAATCAAAAGGCAATGTTGCATGGCGCTTTAGTTTTCCGGGCGCTATTTGGGCCTTCATGCCAACAGTAATCAATGCACCTTCTGTTGGCTCTCCTGTGAGTGTCCACGCTGCGCCTCTCTTTTCGATAGTGGCGTCGTTGCATTGCGAAAAAGCGAGTAAAAGATGCTGTAAGTCGGCGTATTGCGCTAGGTCGGTCACTTTTTCTTTCTCCTTTGTAATGTTGCCTTTGGGCTCATAGCCTGTTCCTGTTACAGCGTAGTGATTATCGGCTGTTTGCAGGCTGCTTACGGTCATTTCATTTTTGGTCAACGTGCCTGTTTTGTCGGAGCAAATGGTGTTTACGGCGCCAAGTGTTTCTACGGAGGGCAATTTTCTAATGATGGCATTTTTGCGAGCCATTTGCTGCACGCCGAGCGCCAAAACTATGGTCATCAATGCCGGTAAACCTTCAGGAATGGCGGCAACGGCCAAACCGATTACGGCGGGAAAAATGTCTTCTAGTGTATAGTTCTGAACAAAGTACCCAAACAAGAAAAAGGCGCCTGCAAGTCCCATGATGACGAAACTAAGGGTTTTTCCAAACGCATTGATTTGCCGCAACAAAGGAGTGGTCAATTGGTCGACATCATCCAACATTTTGTTGATGCGCCCGAGTTCGGTTTCCGATCCGGTTGCGGTAACTACACCAACGCCATTTCCAAATGTGATAGCGCAACCGCTGAAGAGCATGTTGTGTTGATCGGCAAGTAATGTGTCAGCAGGAAGGGTGTCGACTTTTTTGCTTGAGGGCACGGACTCGCCTGTAAGGGCGGCTTCTTCAGATTTCAAACTATGGGCTTCCACCAAGCGCATATCTGCCGGAATGCGATCACCGGCTTTTAGAAAGACGATATCGCCGGGAACAAGTTCTGTTGCTGAAATTTGCATCTTTTTTTCGTCGCGTAAGACTAAAGCATTGAGCGACAACATTTTTTTAAGGGCTTCAAGGGCCGATTCGGCCTTACCCTCTTGGATGTACCCAATTAGCGCGTTGATTAAAATCACCCCCCAAATGACCCCGGTATCTACCCAATCCTCCAAAAGTGCTGTAATGACTGATGCTGCGATGAGTACGTAGATAAGCACGTTGTGAAACTGCATAAAAAACCGCACCCACTCGCTTTTCTTTGCCGCCGCAGGTAATTCGTTCTTTCCGTGGTTGTGCAATTTTTCATTGGCAACTGTAGCAGAAAGCCCTTTTTGAGAAGTGTTTAGGTCATTGAGTAACGCGTCAAGAGGTTGGGCGTGTGCTTTTATTTTTTGGGCAGTCATTTTTGGGTGTTTTGGGTTGTTTAATGGCTACGTAACGAAGGCTCATTTTAACAGGGCTAAGTTAAGCAGACTCTAGGCCCTAGCCAACCATTCTGGATGAATTATTTACTTCATATTACCAAAGCATTTGTAGGGCGCTAACTTTTTTTGCTAATGCTACTTACGTGAATGTGTTTAAAAAAGATGACATCGAGTAGGGGTATTAGAAATCGAGAAGGTTTAGTCGTCCCCATGATGTATTTATGGAGTGCGGTGTGATAGGGCGGCAAATATGTGCTGCTGCAAGGGCAGGCTAAGAAGGTGAAAAAAGCGACTTGTAGAGGGGTAGTAATGCGCTAATGAAAGCCGGCCTTTTTGTGCGCGTGAAAAGCATCATTCTTGATAGATCGCAACAGCGTATCAAAAACCTCTCCGATTTGCCAAAGAAGCGGCAAGAGTTCAAAAAAAATTATGCACTTTTGCAAACTTGAAAAACGACAATTATCAGCATGAAACATACGCCGATTAGTGACGCATTGACGAAAATGCCCGTTGGGACAACGATCACCGTAAAAGGTTGGGTACGAACATTTCGCAGCAATCGATTTATTGCGTTGAACGATGGCTCTACCATTGAGAACATCCAAGCGGTAGTCGATTTTGAAAAGTTTGATGAGAAAGTGCTTCGCCAAATTAATACAGGAGCCTGTTTAAAAATTTCCGGTGACCTCGTATCTTCTATAGGGTCTGGTCAGAAAGTTGAGATACAGGTAGTAACTTTAGATGTGTTGGGTGGCGCTGACCCCGAGAAATATCCATTACAACCCAAGAAGCACAGCTTAGAATTTTTGCGTGAGCAAGCGCATTTGCGCTTTCGTACTAGCACATTCAGCGCGGTTTTCCGCATCCGTCATGCGGCATCTTTTGCGATTCACAAATACTTCAACGACAGAGGTTTTTTCAATATTCACTCCCCTATTATTACCGCCTCTGATGCAGAAGGTGCCGGTGAAATGTTTCGGGTAAGCACATTGGATGCCACCAACCCACCCAAAAATGAGTTGGGCACGGCGGATTTTTCACAAGATTTTTTTGAAAGAGAGACCCACCTTACCGTTTCAGGCCAATTAGAGGCCGAGTTGGCTGCGTTGGCCTTGTCAAAAGTGTACACCTTTGGGCCGACATTCCGCGCTGAAAACTCGAATACCAGTAGACATTTAGCGGAGTTTTGGATGATTGAACCCGAAGTGGCCTTCAACGATTTGCATGATAACATGGATCTTGCTGAGGATTTTTTGAAGTACATTGTAAAATACGTATTGCAACATTGCGCTGCTGATTTGGCTTTTTTAGACAAGCGATTGCAAGACGAAGAAAAGGGCAAGCCCAAGAACGAGCGCACCGAGCAAACCCTGTTAGAAAAACTGCAATTTGTTGCTGAAAACAACTTTGTGCGCTTGAGCTATACTGAGGCCATAGAGATTTTGAGAAATTCAAAACCAAACAAGAAGAAAAAATTCAAATACCTCATTGAGGAATGGGGCGCTGACTTGCAAAGTGAACACGAGCGCTACTTGGTAGAGCAGCACTTTAAGTGTCCTGTTATCTTGTTTGATTATCCCGCAAAAATCAAGGCGTTTTACATGCGCTTGAATGACGACGGAAAAACAGTTCGTGCTATGGATGTGTTGTTTCCCGGAATTGGCGAAATCGTTGGGGGCAGTCAGCGGGAAGAGCGTTTAGAAGTGCTAAAAGAAAAAATGACACAGTTTGAGATTGATCACGAGCAACTGTATTGGTACCTCGACACCCGTCGTTTTGGGTCGTGTGTGCATTCCGGTTTTGGTTTGGGCTTTGAGCGCTTGGTGCAATTTGTTACTGGAATGAGCAATATCCGCGATGTTATACCCTTCCCACGCACGCCTGGCAAAGCTGAATTTTAATTAAAAAAAGACGCGTAACCTGTGTTAAAGCAAACCCTACAGCAAAAGCAGCTGCAAAAATTATCGCCTCAGCAAATTCAGTTGATGAAGCTGATACAGTTGCATACGCAAGAGTTTGAAGATCGCATAAAAGAAGAAATCGAGGAAAACCCCGCACTAGACGAAGGTCGCGAGGCAGATCCAGATAATTTATCGAATGAGGAGACTTGGGAAGATGAACCGAACAACGACCCGCTAAAGGATCTTGAAGACTTCTTGCCAGAAGACGAAATACCGGATTACCGCACACAGTCTAGCAACTACTCATCAGATGATGAAGACCGCAGCATGCCAGTTGGCGAGAGCAAAAGCTTCAGCGATATCGTTCGTGCTCAAGTAGGTATGCTCACGCTGAACGAACAAGAGCAACAATTGGCACATTACATCATTGGTTCTTTGGATGACTCCGGATATTTGGAGCGACCACTAGATCGCATTGCCGACGATTTGGCTTTTTCTGTAGGCGTTTACACAGATGAGGCGGCGCTATTGCGCGTTTTAAAACAGGTACAAGCACTAGACCCTCCAGGCATTGGCGCCCGCGACCTTCGTGAATGTCTGTTGCTGCAATTGCAAAGAAAATCGCAAACGCCTGTTGTGGCCATTGCTATTAGCATTGTAAAAGATTATTTCGAAGAGTTTTCCAAAAAGCATTACGAAAAACTGACCCAGCGATTGCAGTGTACGCAAGAAGAGCTCAAGGAAGCGGTGGCAATGATTTCAAAATTGAACCCCAAACCGGGGAATACCATTGCCACAGGGAAACCCACGGAAACAGTCACCCCAGACTTTATATTGGACAGCAACGACGGCGAACTGGAGCTTTCCCTCAACTCGCGCAATGCCCCCCAACTCCATGTAAGTCGACAAATGCGGGAGATTTTGGAGACCTACCAAAACGACAAAGACAGCAAGAGCGCCAAAGAGGCTGCGGTGTATGCCAAGCAAAAGATAGACTCAGCCAAGTGGTTTATCGACGCTATCAAACAACGCCAAGACACCTTGTTACGCACGATGTCTGCCATTGTTGAGTACCAACGCGAATACTTCTTGTCTGGTGACGAACGCCAGCTCAAACCCATGATTCTCAAAGACATTGCCGACAAAATAAAGATGGACATTTCCACCATTAGTCGCGTGGCCAGCAACAAATACATTCAAACTCCCTACGGAACGTTTCTCATCAAGAAGTTTTTTAGCGAATCCATGAAAAACGAAGAGGGTGAGGATGTTTCCACCATTAAAATCAAGAAAATTTTAGAGGAGGTTATAGAGGAAGAGAATCCCAAAAAACCGTTAACCGACGAGAAGTTGGCCAAAATTCTCAAAGAAAAAGGGTATCCCATAGCGCGGCGCACGATCGCCAAGTATCGCGAACAACTGAATATTCCCATTGCGAGACTTCGAAAAACACTGTGATGGCGCGTTGGTTAGCATTGTCCCTTTCGTTTTTGTTTCACCCGGCTATCATGCCGGTGGTGGGTTCAGCGGCGGTATTGTTTTTTTCGCCTTACCACATACCCGCTGAGTTATTTTTTTACACGCTCTTTTTTGTCTTTGGCGGAACGTATCTTTTCCCAGGCATTGTCACTTTTATTTTTTACAAGTTTGGTTTGGTGAGTAGTATGCAGCTGCACCTACGAGAAGACCGACGTTGGCCGTATCTCGCAGGTTTGTTGTTTTATTATTTTACCGCCACATCACTCAAGCAGTTTCCGCTTCCTGTAGAAATACACAAAATAGTGCTCGGGGTAGCTTGGGTCATTGTTATGGCCATTTTGCTGTTGCGATGGACAAAAGTGAGTATGCATTTAGCGGGCATGGGCGCAATGGTGGCGCTACTCATTTACCTTTCGCTGACGTATGAAATTCACATGCTCGAAATTATTGCACTAGCTATCTTAGCCGCGGGCTTGGTGGGCAGTGCTCGACTTGCGTTGAACGCCCACACACATTTGGAGCTGCTGCTAGGCTTTGTATTTGGATTTGGCTGTGTTTCTGTGACGCTTTTGGTATAGGTAACACAAGATTGTTACAGTTGACGAATCAGGCGCAAAAGATCATCTTTTTTGCGATTGGCAACTGGAATTTGGGTGCCGTCCTCCATTACTACCAACCCTCCGTCAGCTTGCAAGTATTTTTTGATGTATTCGGTATTTACCAAATGAGATTTGTGAATGCGTTCAAAGCCGTTATCACTTAAAATGGCATCAAAATCTTTTAATGTTTTAGAAGCCAAAAGTTTACTACCGTCTCTAAGAAAGAAATAGGTGTAATTGCTAGAGGATTCTAGGCGGATAATTTCAGCTATACGCATTACAGTAACTCCTTCAGAGGTGGCAACAGCTATCTTTTTTGGTCCTTCTTGGGCTGATTGTTTAAACGTTTCAAGGAGAACTTGAAGATTCTTTTCAATGCCAGGTTGGGCTTTATTTTTCTCTTTCAGTTTGTTGATGGCGCCTTCGAGTTCTTCCACATCAATGGGTTTGAGCAGGTAGTCAAGCGCCGAAAACTTGATAGCGCGCAGCGCGTATTCGTCGTGGGCGGTGGTAAAAATGACTTCAATTTTCTCTAGGGTTTTTTGAGGGAGCTTTTCCAATACGTCAAAACCACTTTCGCCGGCGAGTTGGATATCAAGAAAAACGACATCGGGTTGGTGTTTGGCAATGGCAGAGAGCGCGGCCTTTACCGTAGCAGCGTGCCAAATTGTGGCTACTTCGGGACAGTACATCTCCAATTTCCCTTTGAGGCTAGCTCTGCTGTTCTCCTCGTCATCAAGTATTAAAGCCGTAAACATATCGCAATCAAGATTTCCGTTAACAATGGTATCGATTCTATAACGGTGCTAAAAATAAGTCATTCCAATCAATCTCTTGTGTAGAATGATTCAGCGGCAGGATAGGATTAGTTTAGGAGGGTTTGTTTTGGATTTAGAGGGCTATAATGCCTGCGTTTGGTAATTCATTTTGCGCGCCTTTCTCGGGAAACGATGCGTTATTCACTCCGCGCGCCTTTTCGGTTGAATGGTGTTGCATTACGGATTCCGTAGGGGCGGGGCTTGTCCCCGCCCGCCTCGGGAAACGAATTGTTATTCATTCCACGCATATTTCCGCACGGTTTGGGAGTTTGGGAGTTAGGGAGTTAGGCGCGGCGTTCCAGTGACGGCGATTTGGATATTCATTCCACGCGCCTTTCCGGTTGAATGGTGTTTCATTACGAATTCCGTAGGGGCGGGGCTTGTCCCCGCCCGCCTCGGGAAACGAGTTGTAATTCATTCCACGCATATTTCTAAGGATAAATCGACTCAACGAATCGACAAATCGACAAAAGTTCCCCGTTTCACCCAGTGATCCCCGTGTCCGCCGTGGTGAACCATTTGGCATAAACCCTTTGCGGAAACGCCTTGAACAAAAATATATTTGCATCCCACTTAACAAACACAATAAGTTGAATCAAACCATCCTTTAAAGCCAAAAGTCTCGCGTTAGGTAAAAAACGGTATCAATGAAATACAAAACACCATTTCGTGTAAGAACATTTTCATCGTGTAGGTCCTCTAAAATAATCCCTAACTCACGATGGATATAATCATTATTGCGGTTGTTTTCAAACCCATTTGACGTCAAAAAAGCTGTAACATCATTTAAGTTTGTATTTGTGGTAATGGTTACAAAGGCTTGTTCAACAACGGCATATAAAACACCGTCTTGTTTTGTAAAACCCAGAAGTCTGTACGCTGTATCCTCAAAAAAGAAATTGTGTAACAGCAAATTGTGAAAGTAATCTTGCCATGAGTTATAATAAATCGAGTCATTTAGTTTCACAACAAGCGAGGAGTCTTTCAAATACACTTTTTGTTCCGCTCCTTCACTAACATATTGTGATAAATCTATTTCATACAACCATAGTCCTGAATTGGAAATAAAAGTCTCTAAACTCTTTGCTTCTTCTTTTTTGAAGTGCTTTGCGTTCGGATTAGCTTGGCTTGTTGTCGGGCAGTTTCTAAGGTAACTGGCAGCTGATTGGATAATTGTTCCATGCCTAACTTGGCTCTTTCCCGAAATGATTTGGCGGAGTTCATATTTTAGTGCATTTATCATGTGCAAAAGTACCATTCTTGTTCACGTAAAACAAGATGGTATTGGTTAGTGGGTTAGGGTGATTTATTGGGCTATACTGCGTGATTCTGCGAACGCGGTTTGGGAGTTAGGCACGGCGTTATTCATTTTGCGGGTCCTTTTGGTAGGATTGTGTTTCATTACGGATTCGTAGGGGCGGGGCTTGTCCCCGCCAGTCTCGGGAAACGAATTGTTATTCATTCCACGCATATTTCCGCACGGTTTGGGGGTTTGGAAGTTAGGGAGTTAGGCACGGCGTATGCATGAACGACGTTGAGATATTCATTCTACGGGCCGTTTTGGTAGGATCGTGTTTCATTACGAATTCCGTAGGGGCGGGGCTTGTCCCCGCCAGTCTCGGGAAACGAATTGTTATTCATTCCACGCATATTTCCGCACGGTTTGGGAGTTTGGGAGTTAGGGAGTTAGGCGCGGCGTTTTCGGGACCGCCTTGAGATATTCATTCTTCGATTATTTCCGAAGTGGTTTAAAGTTGAAAGTTTAAGGTTTAACTTAAACTTTAAACCTTAAACCTTAAACTGGATGGGTTTGGGGGGTTAGGCGCGGCGTTCCAGTGACGGCGATTTGGATATTCATTCCACGCGCCTTTCCGGTTGAATGGTGTTTCATTACGGATTCCGTAGGGGCGGGGCTTGTCCCCGCCCGCCTCGGGAAACGAGTTGTAATTCATTCCACGCATATTTCTAAGGATAAATCGACTCAACGAATAGACGAATCGACAAAAGTTCCCCGTGCCACCCAGTGTTCCCCGTGAACGCCGTGGTGAACCATTTGGCATAAACCCCTTGCGGAAACGCCGCTTCCCTATCCCCCCTCTAAACCAAGGACGGCGCCAGGCGACCTGTCTAAACCCAAACAGGCGACCTAGCCTGCTGCTCTAAACCCAAGCGCGTCAGCGCCTCTAAACCAATTGGGAAACGCCGCATTCACCACAAAAAAAGCCAGCGGAAACACAAATGCAACCCGCTGGCTCTTTAGATGTTAAAGCAAAATGTTAATCGTTCAGCACTTTTGCGTGCTGTACTTTTTCCTCCAAGAGGCCTATTTCTATTACCTCTTTCATTTTGGTCACATAAAGGAAATTTACGCCTTCAAGATAGTCCGCTTTTATTTCTTCAATATCCTTTCTGTTTTGTTCACAGAGAATGATGTCTTTGATGTTGGCCCGCTTGGCGGCAAGAATTTTCTCTTGAATACCTCCTACAGGTAAGACCTTACCTCTCAATGTGATTTCGCCAGTCATGGCGAGGTGATTGCGAACCTTGCGTTGGGTAAACAAGGAGGCTAAAGCCGTGAGTATTGTGATGCCGGCAGAAGGGCCATCTTTTGGAGTAGCACCTTCTGGCACGTGAATGTACACATCCCATTTTTTGAACACTTCGTGATCGATACCAAAAGACGCTGCATGAGATTTCAAATAAGCCATGGCAATGGACGCGGACTCTTTCATCACATCGCCGAGGTTTCCGGTAACGCTCATTTTTCCGGTGCCTTTTGCCAAGCTGGATTCAATAAATAAGATATCGCCCCCTACAGGTGTCCAGGCCAGTCCGGTTACCACTCCTGCCACGTCATCAATTTCGTAGCGACTTGGGTCAAATCGTGAAGGGCCTAAAATTTTGCGCACATCTTCCAATGCCACACTCTTTTTAAAGGGCTGCTCCATCGCAATATTCTTAGCGGTATAGCGAATGAGCTTTGCAATGGTTTTATCTAATGTCCGGACGCCACTTTCACGGGTGTATCCCTCAATAGTAGCTTCAAGGGCGCGGTCTGTAATGCTAAATTGTTTTTTGAGCACCCCATGCTCTTTTAGTTGTTTGGGAATGAGGTGGTGTTTTGCAATGGCCACTTTTTCTTGCAAGGTGTACCCATTCACTTCGATAATCTCCATGCGGTCGCGAAGCGGGGGTTGAATGGAGCTCAAATTATTTGCGGTGGCAATGAAAAGCACTTTGCTCAAATCGTAACCCAATTCCAGAAAATTGTCGTTGAAGCTGTGGTTTTGCTCCGGATCCAGCACCTCCAGCAACGCAGAAGACGGATCGCCGCCGCGATCATAGGACAACTTATCGATTTCGTCTAACACAAAAACAGGGTTGGAGGTCTCTGCTTTCTTCAAATTTTGCAAAATACGTCCCGGCATGGCGCCGATATAGGTTTTGCGGTGTCCGCGAATTTCGGCTTCATCGCGCAAACCTCCTAAGGACATGCGCACGTATTTGCGCCCCAAGGCTTCGGCAATGGATTTGCCGAGCGATGTTTTTCCAACGCCTGGAGGGCCGTACAAACACAAGATAGGCGCTTTCATATCGCCTTTTAGTTTCAACACAGCGAGGTATTCCAGTACGCGCTCTTTTACTTTCTCTAGGCCGGAATGGTCGCGGTTGAGAATTTTTTCGGCGCGTTGCAAGTCAAACTTGTCTTTAGAGTAGGCACCCCAAGGCAGGTCAAGCATCAGCTCAAGGTAATTGCGCTGCACGCTAAACTCAGGAATTTGTGGATTGAGTCGTTGGAGTTTGTTGATTTCCTTTTCAAAGGCGTCGGCGATATCCTTAGGCCATTTCTTTTTTTCGCCGCGCTTGCGCATTTCCAATATTTCCGCTTCATAGCTCGACCCGCCCAATTCTTCTTGAATGGTTCGCATTTGTTGTTGCAGAAAATATTCGCGTTGCTGTTGGTCAAATTCGTTTCGAACCTTCGATTGAATTTCGTTTTTTACCTGCAGCATCTGCATTTCTTGGTTGAGGTGACGCAATACACTTTCCCCCCTTACCGTAAGGTCTGACTCCTCCAATATTTTTTGCTTGGCCGCCACGTCGAGGTTCATGTTTGAGGTGATGAAATTCAGCAAGAAAGTATCGCTCTCAATATTTTTTACTGCAATTTGTGCTTCGGTAGGAATGGTGGGTGACTCCTCAATAATTTGAAGCGCTAGTTCCCGAATGGTATCTACCAGCCCTTTGAAATTCTGGTTGTTTTTAGGTGGTTTTACATCCGCAAGAACGGTAACTTTACTTTTGAAATAAGGCTCTGTGGCGGTTATTTCATCGAGTTCAAAACGGTTTTTTCCCTGAATGATAACGGTGGTGTTGCCGTCAGGCATTTTAAACAACTTGATGATTTTCGCCACGGTACCCACGCGGTATAGATCGTTTTCAGTAGGGTTATCGTCCTTTTGATTTTTTTGTGCGACCACACCAATAAGCCGGTTGCCGGCATTGGCTTCTTGTATTAATCTGATGGATTTGTCGCGACCAGCCGTGATGGGAGCAATAACTCCGGGGAAAATCACGGTATTGCGAAGCGGAAGAATGGGGAGCTCATCAGGCATTTCACCTTCTTTGAGTTCGTTGTCTTCTTCTGTGGTAATCAACGGAATAAAATCGCCATCCTCGGGAGAAATTTGATTAAATCCGAATCCTTCTAAATCAATCATGGAAAATATAGTTTATGGGTCAAATTGTCAGGTTGCCCTTTGGATTTTTAAAATAACTTTGTGAAGGGTTAGTTTGTCAATGGGTATGCCAATGGACAAATTACTGCCAGATGCTGCAAAAATACTTTTTATTGCAGTGACACCTGACAGCCCGTCAAGTTATTTTTTACAAAAACGATTAATTTTTTTGATTTGAGAGCTTTTAATATTCCCTTTTTGTGGTTGCTTTTTTTGTTAGTTGCACCGCCCAGATTCATATATGCACAAAGTAATAGTGACCTATTGCCTCAGCTTAAGGACGGTGTACTGTTGGTGCAGTTGAACACAGAACAAAAAAAGTTGGAAAAAATGCGAGAGCGCGGTTTTTTTAAAGAGGCCACAGCACGCGAACACGAGTTGAAACGCGAACACTATGAAATTATACAAGCGTTTACCAATGGCTTCGACTTTTGTCCAACGTACTTTTTTTATGCAGATGAGGCAGAAGACATTGTTGAAGGGAACATCAAAGAAGTTATTCGCGATGAAAACCTTCAGCTTGTAGCTATTGATCCGCATTTTTTCCTTATCGCTCGATTTGGCTACACCCCCGACCGCGGCCTCCCCGGTTTATTGGTTTACAACCAAAACCTAGACTATCTCGAAAGTGATTTCCCCGGATTTGCAGCAAAAAACATTATACCCATCCTTGCTGTTCGGTCAAAAATTAAGATGGTGGAGTTGCTCAACAAAAAAATGCACGCGGCATATAGCTCTTTGTAAAAGCGCGTATGCATCAAAAACACACCGAATCTAGGTTTTTTTTGATCTGTTTTTGAAAACTCAAACAAAAACAACTGTCAAACAGTACTTTTGACAAACAATACTTTTTCCCTTAACAATGACAAAAGCGCTCACGTTTCTTTTATGCTTTGCTGTAAGTGTAGCAAGTGGGCAATTTGTGGAACCGTTTTTTAAAAATTATAACCTCAGAGATGGCCTGCCAGCAGATGAAGTGTACGCTAGCGCAGTAGATCGCGATGGATATATGTGGTTTGGCACGACGCTTGGCCTTTCGCGTTTTGACGGGTATTCATTTTTAAACTATCAAAAGGGGGACGGGAAAAGTGGTATGGCCAGTAATTTTGTTGACAATATGGCCATTGCCCATGACGGAAAGATTTGGATAGGGTACTTTGACGGCGGACTCGATTTATTTGACCCTACAACAGGAAATGTTGTTTTTCATTTGGACAAAAAATCGGCTAAGGCTCCCCTTGCGGACAATAGAATTATTAGCCTCTATCCAGAGGGAGACTCCTTGCTGTTTATTGGGATGGGCAACTTTTCTTTTGCGGTGTTACACCTCAAGGATACCACCCTTTCAACCATAAAAATCACCCCCAATGGGCAGGAATTTGACCGGATGCTGCAATTGGTTACACAAATAGCACCAACAGCAGAGGGTGATTTTTGGATGACTACAGGGGCGGGACTTATCTTTTGGAACCGCAAAGACCATACGTTTTCGCAATACACGTATACTACTGATAAACCCTATAGTGCCACCACGTCATTATTGCTTGACGGCGATTCCGGTATTTATGTAAGTACTTGGGGCGGTGGCCTGCTATATTTTAATGTGAACTCCACCACCTGGGAAAATTACCTACATGGGGACGCCAACACCAATATGCCAGCCAACATCTTTCGAAAACTGGCCCGAAAATCCAAAACTGAAATTTGGGTACTTTCGCGACAAGAAGGGTTGGGCGTTTTTGATCAAACCACCAAAAAATTTGCTTTCCCCAACCCTGACCCGTTGGATCCAAACGCTCAGTTGAGCGCGTGGTATGCTGATATGACCATAGATGCTTTGGGTGGTGTTTGGACAACCCACAATAGAGGTATCAGCGCGTTTCACGAGCAAAATCAATTCGTTGAAAAGTTAACCTTTCCTCCAGACCATCCCAATCAAGAAATGGGAAACATTCCCATTTGCAGTTGCCGAGAGGGCAACTATTTGTGGTTTGGCCGCAAAACCTCGGATTACTTGCTGCGACTAAACACACAAACTCGTCTTTTTGACACCCCATGCGCACTGCCGTCAAACACAGCTGTTCACGTCATTATTCCGCACCAATCGGGTTTTTTCTTGGGCTCATCAAATAAAGGATTACTTTGGGTAGCAGACCCTTTGGCCAATAATGCAACAGCCGAACCCATCAGCGAGGCACTCTCTCAAATGAATATTTACAACGGCTTTATACACCCCAATGGCGAGTTGTTTTTGGCGACATTTAATCACGGTCTTGTTAGGTATAATATTGAAAAACAAACGTTTAAACAGTATTTCCCAGAAAGTGTTGGCGTTTATGATGACCTTATACCAAAGTCGGTTTTCAATTGCATAGCCGACCCTACAGGAGATGTATGGAGTTGTTCCTCCAATGGGCTGATGCGCCTCCGTATAAACGGTGATGTTTTTGAGTCATTTAATCAAACCAACGACGCACTGGTGAACGCGATTCAACCGATTCGAAATATAGCGACCAACGCAAAAGGTAAGATTCTTCTCCTTTCAGAATCTGATGGAGTTTTTGTGTTTGAGCCGGGTCAGCCCTTAAAAGTGCAAGCCAGGTACAACACGGAAAATTACCTTGAGTCAACGATTAACTATACATTGTCCACCACACGCAACAACGAGCTTATTGTAGGTAGCCCGTTGGGCATTCAGGTTTTTGATACTGACAATGAAAAGAATTACTTGCTCAATTACAAAAATGGACTTAGAGCCAGAGAAGGCGTGTTGAGGGTTCTTGTTGACGGCAATCAATTTTACTTACCAGAATCCGGAAAATTGTATTGTGTTTCGTTACCGCGTTTAAACAAACGAGGCTTGATCAAATCTCGAGTTGTTGTTTCTGAGGTTCAAAAGTTGAACGGCGAGCCTTTACCGTATGCTCCTACAGCCAGAATTGTGTTACCCCATAAAGAGAATGCGGTCAATATATTTTTAACCAGTTTGTATTACCCCAACCCCGAAGATGTTCAATTTGCTTATGCACTAAGAGAAAATGGCGAAAACTGGCAGGTGATAAAAGGCAATCGACTCACATTAGTGAATTTGGAGAGCAATGATTATCCGTTGTGGGTAAAAGCGAGGCAACCCGATGGCTCTTGGACAAAGCCCCAGCTCCTTTTAGAGTTTGCTGTGCTACCCCCGTTTTACAAAACCTGGTGGTTTCGATTGGGAGTATTTTTATCCCTCTTTACCATAGGCTATATCATCTACAATCAGCGTGTTTCCTATTTATTGAAAACCAAACAAGTTGAGGCTGTTTACGAAAAGCAATTGGCCGTAGCCAAGC
Organism: Schleiferiaceae bacterium; assembly: GCA_022565875.1. Lineage (GTDB taxonomy): Bacteria > Bacteroidota > Bacteroidia > Flavobacteriales > Schleiferiaceae > JAIULY01. The sequence goes on from JAIULY010000007.1 coordinate 20,368, forward strand.
TTGAAGGCTTGCGAGCACAGATGAACCCACACTTTTTGTTTAACAGCCTCAACTCGATAAACTTTTTCATTCTCAAGGGAAAAATAGAGGAAGCAAGCGGCTATTTAGTCATGTTTTCCAAACTGTTACGCCGTGTTTTGTCCAACTCGCGAAGTGAAACTGTAGCATTGGCCGATGAAATAGAAGTCATCCGGTTGTACTGCGCATTGGAGGCCCTGCGGTTTGGGAAAAAGTTTGATTACCATTTTTCCATCGAGGAAGCCATTGCGACAGAAATGATACAAATTCCACCAATGATTATTCAGCCCTTTGTGGAAAATGCCATTTGGCACGGATTGCTTCACAAGGAAACAGGTGATAGAACGCTAGAAATTAGTGTTTTGAAAGATGGTCTAGATGTTTTAATTCACATCAATGACAATGGAATTGGTCGCAGAGCAGCACAGGCCTTAAAACAACGTGCTGTAAAAAAGCACAATTCCTTTGGTTTGAAAATAACAGAGGAGCGCTTCAAGTGGTTTCAGCTTTCGCACAATCAAAAAATCAATTTTGAAATTGTAGATTTGGAGGATGCCGAAACCCAACAACCCAACGGTACTCGCGTAATTATTCGATTGTTCAACGCTAATAAATAATCGCCATGAAAGAGAAACTACAAGCTATAATTATTGATGACGAAGCCATAGCAGGCGAAAGCTTAGAATTGCTCATCCAACGTCACACACCCGATATAACCGTGCTAGAGGTCTTTCAATCAGGTGAGCTAGCAAAAACTTACCTCGATGAGCATCCAATAGATTTGGTCTTTTTGGACATAGAGATGCCGCGGATGAACGGATTTCAGTTTTTAGAACAATGGGATGCTCCGCCCTTTGAAGTGATTTTTACAACAGCATACGACGAGTTTGCCGTTTCAGCATTTCGGGTAAGCGCCTTTGATTACCTATTGAAGCCTATAGATAAAGAGGTGTTAATAGAAAGCGTGCAGCGGTTGATCAACGCCAAAACTACAGGAATGACAAAAGAACAATTGTTGTTTTTGCGCGAAATGCTCAATCAGCGCGACAGGCAAGATCAACGCGTCCCCATTCCTGTGAATGACGGGGTTTTGTTTGAGTGCGTATCCAACATCATCCGCTGCGAGGGCGACGCCGGGTATACACGAATCTTCATCAAAGGAGAACCCACGGTTATGTTGTCCAAGACATTGAAAGAGGTGGAACACCAGTACTTCAAAGACTGCGGGTTTGTTCGTGTGCACCAATCGCATTTGGTAAATCCCTTGTATCTCAAAAAGTACATCAAAAAAGATGGCGGCTATTTGGTTTTAATGGACGGCACAACCGTTCCCGTGTCGCGGCGCAAAAAGGACGATTTCTTGGGGCACTTCAAAAACCAGAGCTAAGGCAAGTACTTTTTGCCCAATTCCCAAAGCACCATACCTGCGGAGACGGCCACATTGAACGAATGTTTGGTGCCAAGCATGGGTATTTCAATGGCCGCATCAGCTGCTTGAAGCCAATTTCCAGAAACCCCTTTTACCTCGTGGCCGAAAACCACAGCCAACTTCTGTTCCGGGTTGTGTTGGAATTGGTCTAATGGTATGGCGGCATCCATTTGTTCGATGAGCACAATGGTGTACCCGTTATTGCGCAAGTATTGAATGGCGTCAACATCCTGTTCAAAGAACTGCCAAGCAACGGATTGTGTGGCGCCGAGAGCGGTTTTGTCAATTTCTTTGTTTGGCGGTGTTGCCGATATCCCCACGAGCAACATTTCTTGAATTAAAAACGCATCGGCGGTGCGGAAGATAGAGCCCACATTGTGCAGGCTACGCACATGGTCTAAAACAACAATGATGGGTGTTTTTTGTGTTTTTTGAAAAACAGCCACATCAATTCTTTTTAACTCACTATTCAGTAATTTCCGCATGGGTGATTGTATCTTAGCATTTTCAAATTAAAACAAAATATTTTGGCTGGCAAGAGTTCAGAAACCCCATTGATGAAGCAATATTACAGCATTAAAGCGAAACATCCGAGCGCTTTATTGCTCTTTCGCGTAGGCGATTTTTACGAAACGTTCGGGGAAGACGCGATAAAAACTGCGCGCATTTTGGGTATTGTGCTGACCAAGCGCGCCAATGGTGCTGCATCTTCGGTCGAATTAGCGGGTTTCCCACATCATGCACTGGAAAATTATTTACCCAAATTGGTGCGAGCCGGCCAACGTGTAGCTATTTGTGATCAGTTAGAAGACCCTAAGCTCACCAAAACCATTGTCAAAAGAGGGGTAACAGAACTGGTAACCCCCGGAGTTACCTTTAGTGATCACATTCTCAACAGCAAAAACAACAACTTCTTGGCCGCAGTAGCCTTTGATAAAGACTCCAATGGCGTTGCCTTTGTAGATATCAGCACCGGAGAGTTCTTTTGTGCAGAGGGCAGTATGGAGTATGTCGACAAATTGCTGCAAAGCTTTCAACCGAGTGAGGTGTTGTATTCTAAAAAACAAAAAAGTCAGTTTTCAGCAGAATACAAAGACCGCTGGTACAGCTTTGCTTGCGATGATTGGGTGTTTCAATACACCTATTGCTTCGAACAATTGACCGGGCACTTTCAATCGACTACGCTTAAAGGGTATGGAATGGATGGCTTTGAGCCGGGCGTAATCGCTGCAGGTGCAATTTTGCATTATTTAAAAGACACACAGCACAACAAACTGCAACACATTACGGGTATTTCGCGCATTCACGATCAAGATTTTGTTTGGATGGATCGCTTTACCATTCGCAATTTAGAACTTTTTCATACCACGGTACCAGGCGGAACGAGTTTGTGTGATGTGTTGGACAACACCCAATCGCCGATGGGTGCGCGCCTGTTGAAACGCTGGTTGGCTATGCCGTTGAAAGACAAAAACCTCATTGAGACGCGTTTGAGTATCGTGTCGTTTTTTGTGAAACAACCCGATCAGCAACAGCAAATAGCAGAAACCATTGGCGGGATTTACGACCTAGAGCGTTTGGTGAGTAAAATTGCAGCCGCCCGGATCCAACCGCGTGAGCTCAAACAATTGCAAAATGGGTTGCAAGCAGTAAAAAAGATTAAAGACCAACTGGCCAACACCGACCATTCGGCGCTACAACTTTTGGGCAGCGACCTCGACCCTTGCGATGAGTTGCACAACAAAATTGAACAGGCGATAGAAAACGAGCCAGCCGCACTGATTTCTAAAGGAGGGGTCATCAAAAAAGGTTTTGATGAGGCGTTAGACGAACTGCGCAATTTGGTGCAGAATGGCAAAGACATTTTATTGGGCATTCAACAAAGAGAGGCCGAAAGAACAGGCATTCCCAGCTTGAAATTGGCGTTTAACAATGTTTTTGGTTACTACCTAGAAGTGCGGAATACACACAAAGACAAAGTGCCCGACGATTGGATACGCAAGCAAACCCTAGTGAATGCAGAGCGATACATCACAGAGGAGCTAAAAGTGTATGAGCAAAAAATCCTTACCGCAGAAGACGAAATACTAGGAATAGAAACCAAGCTGTATGAAGCGCTTGTTGTAGCGGCACAGGAGCACATTAAAACCTTGCAGCGCAATGCGCAACTCATTGCGAGATTGGACTGTCTAAGTGGTTTTGCGGCCAATGCATTACAGCACAATTACTGCAAGCCCATATTGACAACCGGCAGCAAACTGGAAATAACCGGAGGCCGTCATCCCGTTATCGAGCTGCAATTAAACCCAGATAACCCATATGTGGCCAACGATGTGGTCATGAATCGCGAGGACCAACAGATTTTGATGATTACGGGGCCGAACATGAGTGGTAAATCGGCGTTGTTGCGCCAAACGGCACTCATCCCTTTGATGGCTCAAATGGGGTCTTTTGTGCCGGCAGAGGCCGTAGAGATGGATATCCTAGACAAAATTTTTGTTCGCGTAGGTGCGTCGGACAACATATCGCAAGGGGAGTCGACTTTCATGGTAGAGATGAATGAAACGGCAAGTATCTTGAATAACTTGAGTGAAAATAGCTTGGTGTTGCTCGACGAAATTGGGCGGGGTACGAGTACTTATGATGGCGTGAGTATCGCTTGGGCGATTGCCGAATACATTCATGAGCATCCGGCACGGGCCAAAACACTTTTCGCCACCCATTACCACGAGTTAAACGAAATGGCAACCAGTTTTGAACGCGTTAAAAATTTTAATGTCTCCATTAAAGAAATGGACCAAGATGTAATTTTTTTAAGAAAACTCAAGGCCGGGGGAAGCGAACACAGTTTTGGAATTCACGTGGCAAAGATGGCTGGTATGCCAAAATTTGTAATTCAAAAGGCCAACACCATCCTGGCACAGTTGGAAGAAAGCCGAAAAACCACAGACGAAAAGGCGGCAAAGACAAAGAAGGCAGATGCTCAATTGTCGTTTTTTCAATTGGACGACCCCATATTGGAGGCGATACGGGCAGATATTAAGGCGATAGATATCAACACGTTGACGCCCGTAGAGGCGTTGATGTTTTTGAATGACATCAAGAAAAAAATCGGCGTATAAAAAAAGTTTAAAAAATATTTGCGAGAGTTGAATTTTGCACTACATTTGCATCCGCAATCGCGAAAGTAGCTCAGTTGGTAGAGCACGACCTTGCCAAGGTCGGGGTCGCGGGTTCGAATCCCGTCTTTCGCTCAAACATCCCCTCTCTTCATTGGGAGGGTTTTTTGTTTACGCCCTGGTGGTGAAATTGGTAGACACGCGGGACTTAAAATCCCGTGGACAGTAATGTCCGTGCGGGTTCAAGTCCCGCCTGGGGCACCAAAAAAAAAGCAGCGAATCTCGCTGCTTTTTTTGTTTTTATCGATTTCTTCGCCGATCTGAACCTACCCTGCTTCTTTGAGTGTTCGTCGCTTCATCAAGAACATCTTTGGGTTTCTTGTCTTTCTTTTTGGGGTTAAAGGCCAGGTTGAAGCCTACATTAAGTCCCACACTCTGCTCGGCATAGGGGTCTAATAAGGCATTTACATTATTCACCAAAAGGAATAACTGAAATGTTCGCAAGGTCCGAAGCGAAAAGCCGGCAGAGAAAACCCCGGAAAGCAAATCGGTTTCATCCGAAATGCGATATGAGCCCATGAGCTGTAGGCCATTGTAAATGTGCCCATAATACTGCAACATAAAGGAGTTTAATCCAAAGTTTTCCAGTTGTTGTCGATGCAGTAGCCCTGCCACAGCGTGTCTTTTTGAAAGTTGTATTTTGGACCCCAAGAAAAGGTTATAAGGCAGGCGTGCTGAAAAGGATTCCGCACTTTCTGTGTATTCGATGATGCTGAGTAGCGAATCAATAAACTGCTGTGTATTGATGCTTCCCTCATCTGTGTAGGTAATGTTAATCCCTTCAAAAGCAAAAGTCCCACTACTGCGATACACTGTGCCATTGTCGACCCAATTGATGCTGCCCATGTCTGTAATAGATGCTGAAACGGCGATTTTTTTAGTGACATTCACATGCACCCCTAAATCGTAGGCCCAGCCTGTATTGTTGGTGGTGTAAAAGTTTGGATCAAACAGGTTGTTGAAATCTGCCGCAGCGTCCAACCGCGATTCGTAATCAATATAGGCGAGTTGTGCGAGGCCATCTGTAGTAAGTTGAAAGCCGTCGATATTGGATTGCAGACGCGCGCTTGACCGCACTACCCGTGCTGTGCCTAGGCCGTTGAGATAGCTAACCCGACCACCAATAAAAATGCGCTCTTTAATTAACTCCAGTTGTACACCCCCGTGATAACTAATGAAAGCAATTGCTTCGGTTCCAAAATTTCCAATATCCACATCATTTCGTCCATTTCCAGACGCGTTGCCATTGTAGGCTAAATCAATCAGATTGTATGGCATTCTAGAAAACACATTGGCTCTCACCGACATCCCGCCGCTCCAGTGCAATCGCCCAGTTTGGAATGCTAAAAACAAGGGGTCTGTTCTGTGTCGCGCCACTACGGCTGAACTGGTTTTGTTTTCGTTCAAATAGTTCTCAATAAGTCCATTGCCTGTTGGGCTTGATGAAAGGAAGTACATGTCCACACTCCCCACTCCCGAATTTACTTCTGTGAACACTTGGGAGGCTCCGGGCAAACCAATTACCAAACTACGATTTTGAGGGGTTGCGGGATTTAACAGTACACTTTGACCTATCGCGTTGAAATGATATAAGTTGAGGTCTACCTGTGCTGTAGCGTTGTATACTGAGAGCAACCAACAGCAGCTGTACAACAGAACACGTTTCATAGGGCCTTGTCTGATAGTTTAATTCTACTACCGAGCCGAATTTCTAATCCATTGTCAGGGTATAACGAAACGGCGCTTCCTCCGTTACTCGTTTCAAAAAAGCCCCTCAACGTGATTTTGCGCGTTTTGATAAATGACTGCACACGTTCATCGGTAAAGGACAACCACACTTCTTCTGATGCCGAATCGATGCTGCGGCCATTGTTGTCTACGTTTGGCGCTTGCAATAGCGGTAGTCGAACGGAATCTACAGGTGTGTTGTTGGCGTCATACCAAATCAATTCCAAGTTTATGGCCAGCGGGAGCGTGTTTTTTGTGAGAAAACGCAGCGCTATTTCTTCTACGGCGTCTGCATCGTCAATATTCAAATCAACTCCAATGATGTCCTGTTCAAAAACGATGTTTTCTGCGCCAAAACTTAATGGTAGCTCCAACTCTAGGTCGCCCCGCAGCGTGCTTTCAAAACCCACAAAATTGGTTTGACTAGGGGCAAAAGGAGGGTTTAATGCAATATCTCCAGAAAAATTAAATTGGTTGGGTAAAATACGCAAAAAATCAACGATTTGGCTGTTATTGGCATTGACTTCATATAGTGTTCCAGCACTATCACCAAAAAATAAGGGTGCATTTAGTTGAAGGGAAGGCAAGCCCAAAGCTGTTGAAAGGCCGGCGCGATTGCTGCCAGTGATGTTGGTAGTAACTTCCAACGGCAGTCCAATTTGGTTGGATAAAAACAAACGCATTTGCGGGTCGGTAAAAAACACACCGTCAACAATACGCCCCAAACCGCCGTAATCGACCTCAAAGCTGCTGCTTGGAATAGGAATTTGTCTATCCCCGAAAAAGCCTTCTACATACGCAGGTGTAAAATTTTCAATGCTTAAAGCGATGTTGAAGTTTTCACCTAAAAAGGCAGTGCTCGCATTTACATGGTCCAGACGTATGGCCAGGTTGCTGTGCGGCTCAGGCCCTGTTGTCATATCAAAGGCTAAATCAGATAGCGCAATTTGCCCATTGCCAGCCCCGCCAAAAGTGGTGATTTGCCAAGTTACCGGTGCACCGTTTCGCTGCGCATTTAAAAACTGAATCTCAAAAACCAGTGTATCTGTTACGTTTGAAAAGGCCTCCCAGTTGAGGAAACCGCTTGCCAAATTCAATTGATACAACTCAATGCCTAACGTGCTTCCGATTTCCGAATCAAATGCAAAAAAAGAGGGCCCCATGAGAAAAGAGGTGTTCAAAACTTCTTGATCTTCGATTTCAACAAAATCCGCAATGGAAAGTGAGAAGGCGTCGTCTTGACGAAAAAATAGTGATATGGGTTGTCCAGGAGCGCTGTTTAACAAAGGCAAGTCCGTTACCAAGTCTTCTAGTGTCAAGCTAACATTGGCAATGGGAAACTCCCAAGCACCATTGAGATTAAAGTCGCGAAAATTTTTTACCGAAGGCTTTTCATCGGGAATGCAACTCGTAAACAACAAACAAAGAAAGGACAGCGATAAAAAAACAGGTGTCTTCATGGGGTATCCGCAGTAAGTTTTTTCATCAATAGAATTAGATGCCCTTATCTTTAAAGACCATAGCATAAGCCTCGTCATAGGCTTCTGTAAGCTTGGCCCACTCAAAGTTTTCTGCAAAGTCTTCGAGCTTATTGCGCATAATCATCCGATAGCGACGTGTGGTTTTTACAAAATGAAAGAGGTATTGCGCGAGCTCTTCAACCACTTGTTCATCTGTTTGCGTTTTGCGGTGCAGTACATACACGCCCGATTCGTCTGAGGGCGTCTCAAGTGTGTCGACATAATGACCAAAGCCCGAAAGGTCTGAGGTGACCGCGGGCACACCGCGGGCAATACACTCCAAAGGCGTGTAGCCGTAAGGCTCGTAGTAACTTGGAAAAATCCCCAGGTGGCACCCGCGTACAAACTGCCCGTAATCCATGGAAAACAGGGGATTAGTTGAGGTGATAAAATCAGGGTGATACACCACTTTTACTTTGTCTAAGGGAGAGTTTACTAATGGCGCTTCTCGCAACCCTTGCAGTAAGGCGTCGTCTACATCGTTTACCAGGTTGTGGGTAACAATGATGGGCCATGCGTCTTTCTTCCAAGATTGTATGGTTCTGCGGTAGCGCAATTTCCAATAATCTTCCACTAAATCGTTGAGGGCTGGCAATTTGTATTCACCACTGCTAGAGGCTGCCTCGTAGAACAAGCGCTTGCCAATTTGCTCTTGGATAGCTTCACAATTGTTGCGAATTTCTTCCAAAACAGCTCGGTTGTGCAACACGTCCGGGTTGATGCTCCAGCTATTGGCTTTGGTAATGAAAAAAGTGACAACATTGGTGGAGATTTTAGCGGCAATCATCAAGTCGTTGAGGCGCTTGAGTGCAGCAATGGTCACGTCAAAACCTTTATTGCGGTACTCGTATCGGCCTGATGTAAAAAAATACAAGGTGTCATCGAGGTCAAAGCTATACGAATTGAAAAAGTGGCCAATAACAAATTGATGAATTTTTTCTTTGTAGCTTTCGTGGCGCACTTGTATTTCGTGATTTGCGGCAAATCGCGCGATATTCAGACCGTTGTAGGTGATCACCGTCGGTCGCTTTTTCAACAGGTATTCGCATTCGTCGGCGGTTACTTCGCTCACCGTTGTAAATACAGAGGCATATTTTGCTGCTGCCTTTTCGATGCCGTGAATAGATTCTAAGTGAAAGCGTTTGGCTTCTTCTGTTTCATTGAAGCTCGGCAGTTTGTCGTGGTAATTGTGCTCGTTCATTGCTAATACACGGCCAAGCATAGTGGCGTGAGTAGTGAATACTGTTCCAACAGCAACCTTTTCAGCATGCAATTTAAATATGGGTGTAGCGGCCATCCACTCATGAAAATGTGCGATAACGCGCTGCTTTTTGGCTTCTTTACTCAGCACCTTTAGAAAGGAGGCGGTCATTTCTCCCCACTGCAAGCATTGGTCGTACAAGGTGTCTCCAGTTTTCAAAGGAATGCCAAATTCCTTCAGCATACCACTTTTTATAGCATGCAAGCGATTGAATACATTTGATGGATTTAGGAGTACTACCTTGGGTCTTCCTGTTACCAGCCAATGCCCATAGCGCACTTCCCAACCCATGCCCCGCAAATGTTGTACGGCACGACCAATGGGGTCGGTTGCATTCTCCGTTATGTCTTCGAATTCACTGTCTAATTGATTGTTCACCAACGGCCCTACCAAGCAATAATTGCCTTGCCATTTTTGAATCATCGCCGGAAGTTTGGATCGAATAACGGTATAAATGCCGCCAACTTGATTGCATACTTCCCAAGAGGACTCTACTAGAATTTGATTTTGAAACAAGCTCATACCTTTCACTTTATAGTCCGCCCAAAGTAAAACTTTTTGCCGAATATTGGCACAGCTATTCCAAAAATTTTTTTAAATTTCCAAATGTTTGTCGTTTACCTTTCTCCAGTAAAGCTTTTAAGGTGTATTTCTACTTTTTTGTCTGCATAAAAAAATTGCGGTAAAAAGATAAATCTTCCTACCGCAATTACCACAACAACAATTTTACAATGCTTTTTATGCAATCTGTACTTTAGATCGCTTTTTGTTTTGAACGGTAATTCTACCCAACGATGCCTTCATTGCTTTTACATCTTCCGAATACAAGGAGGACAACGAAAAACTAGACGTTTTTTCAACACCTTTTTTATCGAGATAGCGAATGAATAGTCGACGAACGACAACATGGTTTTCTATCCAAAATCCTAAAAAACGATCTTTTGGAATTCTAATATCTTGCCTAAAAAAGGGAACGGACTTATTGAAGAGCGCTGTTCGATTAGAAACAATTAGCTCACTGGAATCCGTGTCCATTTCTAAGATATATTTACCGCGTAGCATCATGAAAAGAAGTGCTCCCACAGGAAAAATCAACAATAACGATTCTTTGCGCCCCCACGCAGCTTCGTATACATTTAAATAAACCCCCCAAATCAATAATAGCGCAAGAACAACATAAAAATATTGTACCTGAACAGCTCTTTTTTCTGTCGTTAAATACATTGGGTTTTGTTTTGTACAAAAATAGAATAACTCTTTAGCCTTCCCTCAAAGATTGCTCAAAAGTATAACATTGCTTGTTGAATTTTAGATTTTTCTTTTTGAATAAATAATAAAAAATTATTTCGGCCAAAAAATCTTGTGTTTACTTTTTTTTAAGGTCATTTTAACCCAACTGTCTACACGGTTGTTAAACCTTACTTACATTTGTGAGTCTAACGATTATGGACAAGCCGACTTGCTTTTTAGATCAATTACAAGAGCAGCGCTATGAAGCAGCATTCAATACGCTTGTTGCTTTATACACACGTCCGTTGTATCACCACATCCGAACCTTAGTAAAAGGGCACGAGGATACAGATGATGTGCTACAAAACACATTTGCAAAAGCTTGGCGTGGCTTGCCTAAGTTTAGAGGAGATGCTAGTGTCTCTACTTGGCTATTCCGCATTGCTACCAATGAGTGTTATTCCTTTCTCCAACGAACCAAGCGGTTGGAAAGTATTTATATGCATAGTGCAGTGGAGCCATTAGCTACAGCAACCCCCATTTCTAGTGAACAAATTCAAGAGCATTTGGAGAAAGCAATAGAAGCGCTGCCGCCAAAACAAGCATTGGTTTTCAAAATGCGTTACTTTGATGAGGTGCCCTATGAGGAAATGAGTGTTATATTATCAACTTCTGTTGGCGCCTTGAAAGCTTCGTATTTCCATGCTGTTAAAAAAATAGAACAGTGTTTTCAAAACCAATTAAACCTTTAACCTTTCTAGGAGTCTAAATTACAGCATCATGAAAAAAAACGCTAATAAGTCACCATTGTTTAAGAAGCCTGAGTATAGTGTTCCTGAAGGGTATTTTGAGCAGAAAACAACCCAATTGAAACGCATTCCGATGCAGCAGCAGTTTCATGTAAAGACCGTGTTGTTGCGTGTTGGAATGGCGGCTAGTGTATTGTTAGCACTGTTTTTTGGGCAACGTTACTTGCTGACTACCTCAAACGAAGTACCTTTTTGGGAAACCTTTGAGTTTCAGATGGAGTCTAGCGAAGTGGTTTACCTCGATTATTTGTTACCAGAACTGAGCATCGAAGACCTAGAAGCTGATTTTTGGGAAGATGAGTTTGTGGAATACGAAGCCGAGTGGTACTGGCACCAAGAACAGTGGGAGGTACTTGAAGATTAAATGCGCATACATGATTGTCTCACATAATTCACAACACAAAACGTTTAACAAGCTAAAAACAAAACAACATGAAATTCACAACCCTATTTGCCGTATTGGTTCTTCCTTTTTTTGGATGGACACAACCAGAACGTCACGGCAGCAATATGGAGCGCCACGAAACAGCCCGAATTGCTTTTATTACCAATGAGTTGAATCTGTCAACAGAAGAGGCACAACAATTCTGGCCTGTTTATAATGAGATGCGCAGCAAGATTAAGGAGATTATGCGGAAGCGCCACGATGACATGCTACTGCTGCAGAATAACAAAGACCTCTCGGCAGAACAGAAAGAACAAATTTTACTGAATCAGTACAAAGGGGAGCAAGAGGTCGCCTCCATACGCTTACAGTACCATTCAAAAATCAAAGCGGTTATTGGTTTAGAGAAAACCGTGCAACTCTTTGAGTCGGAACGAAAGTTTCAACGAGAGATGATACAGCATTACAAGAAAAGAGGCGAGCGACAAGGCGGGAAAGGCAGCAAGCGCTAGCGCTTAGACTTGGATAATAAATAGACCCGGAACGAGAATTCTTGTTCCGGTTTTTTTGTGTCATTCGCTCGGCTTGTTGTAACTTGCCGGTCGCCTATTGGAAGGCGTATATTGAGCGTTTATAGCACCAAAACAAAGAATTATCATGTTAGGACTTCAGCTGCCAACAGACCCTAGGTGGGTAGATATTGCCGAAAAAAACATTGAAGAAATTTTGATAGACCACGCTTTTTGCGAGCAAAAAGCAGCGTCAACCGCCATATCTTTGATTGTAACGTACCCCGAATTGAGCGATTTGGTAACTGAAATGGCAGCCTTGGCTCGAGAAGAAATGAGTCATTTTGAAATGGTGCACAAGCGCTTACTCGACAGGGGATTACAATTGGGTCGCGAGCGCAAAGACGAATACGTTGCCGCCGTCAGTCAGTTTTTCCCAAAAACATCAGATCGCATGGAGCGTTTGGTGCAACGCTTGTTAACTGCCGCTCTCATCGAGGCGCGGAGCTGTGAGCGCTTCAAGGTGCTTTCAGAAGGGATTCAAGATGCCGAACTCGCCAAGTTTTACCGATCGCTAATGGTCAGCGAAGCCAATCATTACACCCTGTTTTTGCAATTTGCCAGAAAATATGGCGAACGCGAGAAAGTCGATGCCCTTTGGAAAAAGCTGCTCGCGTTTGAAGCGGAGGTGATGAAGGGTTTTAACAAAAAGGAATACATCCACGGGTAATGAGCAGCACTTGCTATTCCGCCCAATTTTTATAGCTACATTGACTCCAGAAAATCAGCTTACGGAAGTGCTTTTTGCCCATGAAACGTGGCAATTGCTTCCTGAGAAAGCCGTGTATTGGCCACGCCAAAAAATGCTAATCATCAGCGATGTGCACCTTGGAAAAGCCAAGCATTTTCAGTCTCAGGGCATTTCTATCCCCGGCAACCTTGGCCGTCAGGATATTGCGCGAATTGCAGCGTTATTGCAGCAGTACCAACCTGAGGTGTGCCTATTTTTGGGTGATTTGTTTCATGCCAAAGAAAACAGTGATTGGGAATACCTGATAGCACTCATTCAAGAATTTTCTGCGGTTCGATTTATTTTGGTAAAAGGCAATCACGATTTTTTAGCAGATAAGAGTTACGAGCGAGCCGGGTTGCACGTATGTGATCGGTTTGAGGTGGCTAAAGTGGTGTTTCTGCATGAGCCACAGGAAAATCAACGCGATCTTTTCACCATTGTAGGGCACGTTCATCCCGGTGTGTTGTTAAAGGGGCTGGCACGTGCGCGTTTTCGTTTGCCTTGTTTTTACGTGGAACCACAACAAATGATACTTCCTGCCTTTGGCAACTTCACGGGGCTTTACACCATGCAGCCCAGAGGCCACGACCGCGTTTTTGGGGTGGGTGGAGGTGTTGTGTTTGAGGTTACGCCTACGAAGTAGCGCGCGCTAAGAGCTGCGAAAAAGTTTCTATGGTTAGCGCATCTTCAACAGAATGAGAGCCAGAACTTTCGCGGCGAAGTGCAGCAAGGTGAGCACCAGAATTCAACAATTGTCCGAAATCGTGGGCCAAAGTGCGTATGTATGTACCCTTAGAGCAAGTAACTCGGAAGAAAACATCGGGAAAAGCATTGTCATCTAGCGCATCCCATTGAAAAATAGTGACCGGACGAGCGGGTATTTCCGCTGTTTGCCCTTTTCGAGCCAACTCATACAAACGCTCGCCGTCTTGTTTAATCGCCGAGTAGATGGGCGGCACTTGCATAATTTCCCCTGTGAGTTGTTCTTTTGCGGTGTTGAGCTGTTGTGTGGTAATGTGTTCCGTTGGATACGTGTTGTCTATGGCGGTTTCCAAGTCGTAACTCGGCGTGGTGCTGCCAAGGCGGATAACACCACTATACGTTTTAATGCCCGACATGAGTTCAGGGATTCTTTTGGTGAACTTTCCTGTACAAATAACAAGCAATCCTGTAGCCAATGGGTCAAGCGTACCAGCGTGGCCCACTTTTATTTTTTTAATGCCAAACTGTTTGCGAATCAACCAACGCAATTTGTTGACCACCTGAAAAGAAGTCCACCCAAGGGGTTTATCTATCAAAAGAATTTGACCGTTTAGAAAACCGTCTTTAGAGAAGTCTTGTGAAGGTTTTTCCATTAAATAAGCACAACATAAAGCATGCTGAGGATACCCACAACGAAGCAATAAATGGCGAAATGAGTGAGTTTGGCCCGTTTTACCAAGGCAATCATCCATTTACAGGCAAAGATACCCGCGATAAAGGCTGCAACAAAGCCAACGAGTAGAATAAAGAGTTTGTCAGATTCGCCTGCGCCGCCCATTTTTACCAAATCTTTGACGTCTAACAGCATTTTTCCAGCAATGAGTGGCACCACCATGAGAAAAGAGAAACGCGCCGCTTTTTCTCTATCGACACCTAGTCCAACCGTGGTGGCAATGGTAGCGCCGGAGCGCGAAATACCGGGTAAAATAGCTATCGCTTGCGCAATACCCACAACAAAAGCATTCCAGAAAGTGAGGTTTTTTTGGGTTCGCTTGGCGCGATCGGCCATGATGAGAAGTAGACCTGTAATCATTAGCATGCCGCCTACTAGCAAAATGTTTTTGGAAAAAAGCGTTTCTATTTCATCTTTAAAGTAAATCCCAACAAAGGCAGCAGGAATCATAGAAACGATGATTTTTGTGGTGAATTGCGTTTCTTCATTCCACTCAAACTTTAGTGTGCCTTTGGCTATTTCAAGGATGTCTTTTCGATAGACGACTACCGTAGCTAACGCGGTGGCGGCGTGCACAACAACCGTAAAGAGCAAACTTTCTTCTGGAACGCTGTTGTCGCCTAGAAGGGCCTTTGCCAACTCGAGATGGCCGCTGCTGCTAACGGGTAAAAATTCGGTCAAGCCTTGGATGATACCTAACAGTATCGCTTCAAAAAAGCCCATGTGGAAAAGATTGTCTGATTAAAATAAGCAAGTTAAAAAACTATTTACCAGCGGGCGTATCGTTTTTTGGAACGGACATAATGGCAAAAATTTGAATGACAAACCCAAGCAATACAATGATTGGAGCCCAAACCAAACGCTGTGCATTAAAGATATCCTCATTAAAAACGTTTGGGTCATCAGACCCGCCGCCACTCATTAGAATAAATCCAAAAGCGATGAGCACCACGCCTGCGATAAGATAGATGTAGTTTTTCTTGCCGAAATAATATGCTTGATTATCCATAAAAATTAAAAATAAAGTTGATCTGTTTTGAGATTCAAATATTTGCGAACTGCAAAGAAAGTGCAAAGCCAGCTGATGAGCAAGCCCAGTGCCCAAATGCCTGCAATGACAATGGCTAGGGGTATGGGTTCTAGCATCAATCCTAGCTCCGGGTTGTATACGTTGAGGTAATAGGCGCCACTAAAGAGAATCAAAGAAGCTATTAATGCGCCGAGCATGCCTATTTTGAGGCTTTTAAGAATGAAAGGCCGTTGGATAAACCCTCTTGTGGCGCCAACAAGCTGCATGGTTTTAATCAAAAACCGCTTGGAATAAATGGCCAAACGAATGGAACTGTTAATTAAAGCTATAGAAATGAGCAACAACAACACGGCAACCCCAACAAGTACCACAGAGATTTTCTGAATATTGTCATTCACCAACTGAATTAAATCGCGATCGAAGACGATTTCTGCCACGTATGGGTTATTGGCCAGTTGCTTTTCTATGCGCTCCAAACTTTCGTTTTCTACAAACTCCGCATTCAATTTCACTTCAATTGCGTTTGGTAGTGGGTTGAATCCCAAAAAGTCTAAAAACTCCTCCCCAATTTCTTCTTGCAAAATGGCCGCCGCGTCATCTTTACTAATGAAGGTAGAGGTTTTCACAAAAGGTTCCAGATCAAGTTCTTTTTGGAACTCACGTACGGAAGCTTCCTTCGCACTTTCGTCTAGCATGAGCTTTATGGTAAAGTTCTCTCGAATCTCCCGGCTTAGCGCTTCTGCATTTAGCAAAAGCAAGCCTAAAAGACCTAACAGAAACAAAACCAGTGATATACTCACGATAACTGAAGCGTATGACGACCGAAGGCGACGCTTGTTGAAAGAATCTATTGTTGCGCTCATTGTTGCCGCTAAAGTAGAAAAAAGGGAGGTATGCCTGCTGTAAAATTTGTTAAAGCTCATAGAGGTTATTCACGAGCCACTTTTCTCAACTATTGAGCGCAACAAAACAACAAAAGCCAGCCAAAAAATATAAAGTTTTGCTTTGCAGGAAGGCAATAAAATTTGTGTAACACTTTCAAAAAAAGAATCAAACGCAAACACCTGTAAATGAGAGAATAAAGTCTATGAATTTGAAAAATTAATAGAACGTTCATAAAAGTCTGTATAATAGATGTATTTTTTTTTATTGCGGTATATGAAATTTCTATTTTTGGCGTTTTTTACACCTAACGATAAGTTAAGAAAGCTTTATGTATCATCACCTACGAGGGAGGCTTATTGAGAAGAACCATACATATGCAGTTGTGGAGTGCGCAGGTATTGGGTTTTTGGTTCACATATCATTACACACATACGGCAAGATAGGTGCTACAGAGGAGTGCTTTCTGTACACGCATTATGTTGTTCGAGAGGATGCGCAGCAACTGTTTGGTTTTGCGGAAGCAGCGGAGTTAGATATTTTTCGTCATTTGATAGCGGTTTCTGGGGTTGGCCCCAATACAGCACGTGTTATTTTATCTACTCTTTCACCAGAAGAAGCCGAGTTGGCTATTTTGGGTGGTGATATTGCCACATTAAAATCAGTGAAGGGCATTGGCGCTCGGACCGCAGAACGGATTATTGTTGATTTAAAAGACAAAATCACCAAAACGGGAGTCGACAAAGGAACGTTGGTGCTTGAAGTTACGCAGCAATCAAAAACGCGTGAAGACGCCCTAGCGGCACTAGAAGCTCTCGGTTTCCAGAAGCAGGCAGCAGGAAAACTCATCCAGCGCTTAATGGCGGCGAACCCTCAGTGGTCCGTAGAACAAATTATCAAAACAGCACTAAAGAATTTATAAGTCGTTTTGAAAGGTAACCGTATTTCACGTTTTGGTCTTTTTGGAGCAGGTATTCTCGTGCTGCCCTTTCTTTGGAGTTTCTCAACGTTTTTTGAGCATCTCGAACGTGACAATTACAACTTTTCTCCGCCCAACGATACCACAGACACCTTAATCTTCCCCTTGACTAACCCCAACCAAACGGGAGGGTTGTACCTCAACCAACCCAATAACTTTTCTTGGGACTCTGAGTTTGATGAGGAAAGCGGGCAATACATCATTTACGAACGAATCGGCGGTTTGCTAGCAAAGCCCCCCATGTTTATGACCCCCGAAGAGTATCAAGATTACATCTTCGCCAAACAAGCCGCAGAGTACTGGAACGAGAAAACAGGCAGAACAGGCGGCAAAGAAAAACCGGAAGAAACAGAAGAAAACAAAGGTTTTATACCCCAGTTTCAAGTGGGGAGTGAGGGTTTTGGACGTATTTTCGGAAGTAATATTGTAGAAATTCGTCCGCAGGGAACCGCGGAACTCTCATTTGGTATCCGACGCCAAAAAATTGACAACCCCATTATACCCGAACGCAACAGAAAGGTGACAAACTTTGACTTTCAGCAGCGGATACAAATGAACGTGGTGGGGAAGATTGGCGAAAAACTCGAACTGCAAACCAACTATGATACTGACGCGACCTTTGCTTTTGAGAATCGCATGAAACTTGAGTTTTCGGGAGAAGAAGATGACATCATCAAAAAGTTGGAGATGGGTAACGTGAGTTTGCCCGTCAACAGTTCGTTAATCACTGGTGCACAGAGTCTCTTTGGGATTAAAGGGCAATTTCAGTTTGGAAAAACAATGGTAACAACCGTGTTTTCTGAGCAGCGTTCACAGTCAAAGTCCATTGATATACAGGGCGGGGGGGCCACACAACAATTTGAAATTTGGGGTGATGAGTACGAAGCCAACCGCCACTTCTTCTTGGGGCACTATTTCCGCGACAACTACGAGCGCTTTTTGCGCAATATGCCGGTAATTACCTCCCCCGTACAAATTACGCGAATTGAGGTTTTTGTCACCAACCGCAAATCAGCTGCCTTGGATGTGCGCAACATTGTGGCCTTTTCGGATTTAGGAGAAGCGGAAGACAAAGCGTATCGTAATTCGGCTCGTAATTTACCCGGGGAGGATATTTTTACAGGTTTCACCGGAGCCGGAAACACCGCTGCTGCCACCTTCCCAAACAACAATGTCAACAAACTGAACCCTCAAGAACTCGTTCAGATTTTACCTGGCGTGAGAAACATGGCCGATGTGAACGCCACGTTAGTCAATGCTGGCTTTGTTGAAGCCACTGAATTCGTTGAGCTGGCAAATGCTCGTAAATTGGCCCCCAATGAATACACCTTCCACCCGCAACTCGGTTACATCTCGCTGAACCAAGCATTGAATCAAGATGAAGTGGTGGCGGTGGCTTTTCAGTACACGGCCAATGGCAGAACGTTTCAGGTGGGTGAATTTTCTAATGATGGGGTAACCCCGCCGCGAAACTTGGTTTTGAAGATGCTGCGCAGTACCATTCTCGACGTTAAAATCCCCATGTGGGATTTGATGATGAAAAACGTCTATAGCCTGAATGCGTTTCAAGTCAATCAAGAAGATTTCCGCTTGGACATCCTTTACATGAACGATGAAACGGGTGTGCCCATTCCCTTTTTACCCGATGGCAATTTGCGCGACCAACTGCTTGTTCGCGTCATGGACTTAGACCGTGTGAACAACAACTTAGACCCCATACCGGATGGGTTTTTTGACTTTGTACCCAACATTACCATAAACCCTCAAAACGGCCGCATCTTTTTCCCGGTTTTGGAGCCCTTTGGTTCTAATCTCGCCAGAAAACTCACCGAAGAACGCGCGCGAGACCGCTATGTGTTTCAGGAGCTTTATGATTCTACCAAGTTTCGCGCACGCGAACAAACCCAATTGAACAAATTCCTGATGCGAGGCGAATACAAATCCGCGTCGGGGTCGGAGATTTCGCTAAACGCCTTTAACATCCCCAAAGGAAGTGTTTCGGTAACCGCTGGCGGACAAACACTTTCCGAAAACGTAGATTACACCGTTGATTATTCTTTAGGACG